>WFPR01000262.1 GCA_015487455.1 Candidatus Bipolaricaulota bacterium | reverse complement strand
GGCTCGGAGATGTGTATAAGAGACAGATCCGGGCCAGGTGGGCCCGCACCCGCCGCACCAGCTCCCCCGGCTCCACCACCCAAAGCCCCTCCGGCGGCTTCCGGTAGTCCCGCACGTTGAACGTCACCAGGTACGCGCACCCCTCCCGGGCGGCCGCCGCCAGCACCGGCACGTCCTCCTCGGCCGCCCGCCCCTCATAGGCCGCCAGCTCCTCCCTCGTCGGGTCGGGCACCTCCTGCAGCGCCGTCCGCAGCAGCGCCCGAAAGACGGGCAGCCCCTGAGGCAGCTTCTCCTGAAGGTTCCGCTCCGCCTCCTCCCGCACGTACGGGCAGATCAGCCCCTCGATCAGGGTCAGCTCCGCCAGCTGCAGCAGGATGTGGCTCGCCGAGGTGGGGCTCCGGGTGGCCGAGCCCGCGATCAGCACGTCCGCATCGAAGAAGACCCTCAGCTTCTCGGGCTCGGGCTCCTCCGCGGGCGGGCGCGGATCAGGGTCGGTCGGGGTCCGAGCCATAGCGCTCGCGGTAGAGCTTCCGGCGCTGCTCCTTGAGGCCCGCAAGGAGGTCCTCGACGCTCAGGCCCGCTTCCTCGCGCAGCCGCTCCAGCTCCCCGGCCAGCTTCGGCACCAGGGGCGTCCGGGGGGCGAGGACGAAGACGCCGCCCAAGTCCAAGAGCGTGAGGGGCTCGCCCTCCTCCAGGCGGTACTTGCGCCGCAGCTCCGCGGGCAGCGTCAACGAGCCGCGGCGGCGCAGCAGCAGGGTCCGCGGCCTCGCCTCCGGCTTTGGCTTCGGCTGAGGCTTCTTCGTGCGCTGGACCATCCAAATCACCGAAAAGCAGAATAGCGGAATCTCCGGATGGCGACAACTCCCCCTCCCGGCTCGACTCGGCCCAGCTCAGCTCGACGCGGCACTCCCCCAACCGAGGAGCCCGCCTGGACGCTCCGCCCCGCGGTGGGGCGCGGGGGCAGCCAAAGAAGGGCTCAAAACGAGAGCGACAGGCCTAAGCTCACGAACGGCTGCAGATCGCCCCTCTCCCCCAAGGGCGCATAGACGCCCGCCTCGTTGTACCAGCTCAACAGCCCCACGACGTCAAACTGGGCACCGGCCCGAGCGCCCACCTGCCAGATCGTCTTCGTCTTGCTCCGCTTCTCTTCCTGCACCACCCGCACCCCAACGGCCAGCCACGCCGGACTCCGCTTCCAGCCCGCATGAACCCCGAAGGCCCTCACCTTCCCCACCGCCTGAACGTCCAACAGCCACCACGGCCCAAAGCGAAGCGCGGCCACGAACTGCACCCCGGACGCCCACTCCGAAAAGCCGTCCACGCCTAAGAACGCCACCCCCAACGCACTCAGGATTTGTCCCTGCGCTTGATCCTCGACCCCGACGACGAAGACGAGCCCGAGGATGAGGACGACCCCGAAGACGAAAGCCTTCGCAGCTCCTCCTCCGTTCGCCGGACCGCCTCCTCGTACCAGCGCACCACCCACGCCGGCGCACCTCCTCGAACGCGCAACCGCTCCAGCTCATCCTTGAACGCCTGAAGCTTCCGCCTCAAGCGCGCCTCCTCCGACAGGAAGGTCACCTTCAACCGCACCCGAGGACGATCGCCCATGCCTATCCCCTCACGCCGTGGTACACTTACGCCACCATGACCGTCCGAGAGGACTTCGACCTGCGACGCCCGAACCCCATCTGGGTCGGCTTGGATCGCGGCACCTTCTTCGGCCTCTTGGCCGGCGCCGCCGCTACGGCCCTCAAACCCGACGTCTGGTTCTTCGCCACCCCCGTCCTCACCGGCATGGGCCTCGGCCTCCTCTGGGGCTGGCTCCGCAAACGCTCCTACGTCTGCTGAGTCTTGGGCTTGCGCCACCGCCACATCAAGACGCGCAAGGCCCACGCCATCGCATAGCCCAACCCCGCCAGCACATAAAGCTCCCGATCGTCAAAGCCCAACCCGAAGAACCGGATGCCGATGACCACCGCCGCCCCGATCAGGATGGCCGGCGTCGCGTCGATGTAGTCCCGCTCCTTCTCGAAGCCCAGCTCCTTGTGGACCCACTCGCACGTCACCCGCTTCTCCACCGCCGCTTGCTGCAACAGCCCCATCAGCTTCTTTAAATTCCCTTGGGCCCGCCTCACGCAGGCGCGCGTGAACACCTTCAGGTCCTCCACGTACAGCCCCTCGTCCTCCACAAACAGCTCCACGATCGCCGCCTGGTGCTCCTCACTCAGGGGCTCGAGCTCCACCTCCGGCAGCGCCAAGCCCAACGGCTTCTCGCGGGACGTCACCAACACGCACGGCCACCGCTTCAAGTACTCCTCCAGCAGAAGGGCTTGCGTCGAGTTGAGCTTCTCACAGTGATCGAACACCAAAAGCCACTTCTCGCCCGCGTAGCGCAAGGCGTTCAGGCACCGCTCCGAGAGCACCGGGTTGCGGAGCCGCTCGAAGTTCTGCGGCTCCAGATGCCCCCTTCTCGCCAGCTCCGTCGCCAACGAGACCAGCCACTCCTTCGTCGGCGAGCCCCGGGCGATGTACAGGGGCACATACCCCAGGCCCCTCTCCGCCCAACGGGCCACGTGCCTCACCAGCACGGACTTCCCCACCCCCTCGGCCCCACGGACGACGACGGAAAGCCCCTTCCTCAGATAGTCCTCCAAGAGCTGCGCCTCCCGGCTGCGCCCTATAGGGAGCGGATCCTCATACGAGTAGAGGGGATCGCCCACCCGATCACGCGGATCGCTCGTCTTGTGCCCCGGAAAGCCTGTCCCATGGCGAGATGCCGGTGAGGTCGACGCCTCGTGCACCGGAAAGCCCGTCTCCTTGCGGGATGCCACCGATTCCGGGCCATCCGGCATGGAAGGCCGCCCGTTCCTTTCGAGAAGATCCTCGGGCAAGATGTACAGATTCCCCGTCTGGGTGCGCCGGCATCGGATGCCGTACGCCTCGCACAGACGACGAAGCCTCTCCCCTACACGCCTGCGATCCAGGCCCAACAACGAAGCCAGCTCCCCTTGCGAGATCTGTACAACCCTACTCCCGTTCGCTCGCTTCAGCAGCAGACGAAGCAGCTCCTCATCTTTTCGATTCATTTCTCACCCAAAACTCTTTTCGGCTCGTGCTCGTCTGTGGCCGCTTTGGACACGGGGGTGAGACGGACCGGCCCGGAGAAGCGGGAGCCCTCCTTCAGCTTGTACCGGAAGCGCAAGGCCCAAGGGTGGTAGCCCGGCGCCTCGACCCGCAGCTCACTTCCGGAGGGCACCTCCACGGCGAAGCTCCGCACGTGGGCGTAGAGGAGCGTGCCGTCCAAGTAGACGTCGGCCTCCACGGGCCGGCCGGTCTCCGCGTCCACGATGACGCCCTCCACCCGCAAGAGGGCCTCCTTCTCTTCCTTCTCCATCCAGCTCACGTCCAGGACGGCGAGGAGGAGGCCGAGGCCGAGGAGGGCCCACCATGGGAGCGCACGGCGAGTCCGGGTGGGGGCTCTCCACCTCCTCCTTCTCCTTGAACGCTCCCTCATGGGCCCTCCTCCGGCTTCGACCCGGGCCGTGGAGGCCGTGCGTGGCTTAGGGGCCGTGCGCCGTGGCGACGGCGGCGGTGGAGGGCGACACGTACACCACCACGCTCAGCCTGGGGCCGTCCTGGATCATGGAGATATGGACGACTTCCCCCCGCAACAACGAGCGCACCTCTTGCGCCTCTTTGCGCTTGAGCAGCTCTTTCTTCAGCTCCTCATCCCCATCGACTTGAGCCTGCTCCAACGCCTGCAGGATGCGCTCATACTCCTGAGGATCGCGCACCGCCACCAGCTGCCCCACCTCGATCACTTCCCCGACCCGGACCCGAAGGCCGTCGAGGCTCAAGACGTCGAACCGCAGCTGGGGCAAGGTCTCCAGCCGGAAGGGGGAAGGCGCTTGAGGCTTCGGCTTTAAGGAGAGCCCCAGCTGTGGCCTCACCTTCCCGTCGTCCTGGAAGACGGCCCCAAACTCCCCCGAAAGCTCGAAGGCCTCCCATCCCGTCTCCAGGGTCAGCACCACCTTGTGCCCGCGCACCTGACGGTCGTAGTCCAGATCGACGGCCTCGACCCCGAACAGGGCCGCAAAGCCGGCCGCGGCCAACACCACGAGGAGCCACAAGGGCATGGTTCAGCCCACCTCCGGCTCCAGGCCGGGCTCGCTCTCGTAGCACTCCGGGCACAGATGGAGGGCGCCGCCCCTCGTCCAGATCACGATCGGCTCGTCGAAGTCCACGCCGGCTTTGCCCCGCACCGCTCGCAGGCCGGCTTGAACTCGAACGCCTCAAGCTCAAGCTCCGGCTCGGGATCGGGATCCCACTTGAGCGTCATCGTCGGTCGCCTCCTTTTCCGTTAGTCGGCCGGCCGGACCGGGGCGAGCAGCTCCGGATACTTCTCCGGGTGCACCGCCACCGAGCACAGGATGAAGCGGGCCAGGTACGAGACGGGCTCGTCCGCCGGCCGGCACAGCTTCTCCAGGGCCTTGTACCGCTCCAGCGGGAGGCGCACGCCCACTTGAGGCTCGTCCTCGTCTTCGTCCATCTGCGAGGCCAGCCACTCCGTCAGGCCGTGGGAGGCCAGCTCCTTCGGCTTCCACCCCCACTTCCGGGCCAGCTCGCACAACCCCTCGAAGTGGTGCCGGGGCAGCGTCACCACCACCTGCGGCCCCACCGTCGGCACCCGGCCCGAAGGCCGCTTGGGCTTGGGCTCCGCCTTGGGCTTGGCCTCGGGACGCTCGGGCTTGTCCTGCCCCTTGGCGATCTTGTAGGCTTGGTCGACACTGATCTCTCCCCGTTTGAGCCTCTCGGCCAGCTCGGGCCGCTTCTCGACCGCCTTCATCGCCTTCTCCAAGGTGCGGGCCCCTATGCCGGCTTGTCGAGCAGCCTTCTCCGACGCTTTACCCTTCTCCTCCGAGGGTAGCGTAAGCTTGCGCTCCCCTCCCCGGCGCATCCGTTCGCGGGCCCGCTCCCTCTCCAGCTCGTAGAGCGTCCGGGCCAGTATCGCCCGCTGCCCCGGCGTCAGCTGCCTCCGATCGAGATTGGCCCGCACGATCCAGATCTTCGCCTCCAGCTCGTCCGCCAAGTCCAGGGGCTGAACGGGCACGTGCTCCCGCCCCAGCTCCCCCGCGATCGCCCAGCGGGTCGCCCCGTCCAGGATCCACGTCTGCCCTTGTCCCGGAGGCGTCCAGATCGAGAGCGGCACCCGGATCCCGTACCGCTGGATCGACTCGAACAACCGCTCGTAGGCGTCCCGAGGCATCGGCACCCTCAGCTCCTTCAAGGCCGGGTGCGGCTTCAAGGAGTCCACAGCCACCAGGAACGACTCGTGGTTCAGCGCCTTCCTCCGGTACACGGCCCGCTCTAACGGCAGCGCCAACACCGGCATCCGACCCACGAGAACCATCCCCCCCCCTCTTGCTCTTGTTGCCGCTTCCGTCCGTCGATGCGCGCCCACGCGAGCGGGCCTTCTCCCAAGAGCCGCTCCCACTTCTCCGGCCTGACGCTTAGGTCGCGGGCGTACGCGTACACCTCGTCCGCCGGCCAGATCCGCCCCGTCTGGGCCCACCGCTGCACCACCCACCGAAGCAGCCAGACGAAGAAGCGCCACGCCTGCCTTGCGCTCTTGAAGGTGAGCCGAAAGAGCCACCTCCGCCCCTGATGCAGTGAGTCCAGCACCACCTTCACCACCGCCTTCGGCACCCCCTCCCAGAAGATCCACCGCCCCACCAAGCGCGCCAGCAGCGCGTGTCCCAAGTCCTTCCGGAGCCACCGCTCCGCCTTCCCCCACCACCCATACGCCTGCGGGTAGCGCTTGGGATTGAGACGCCTCCGGCCGTCTTTAGAAATTTCCCCCTCCCTCCCAGAAGAGGGGGTCTGGGGGAGGCACACTAAACTTTCGTCCACCTTTTCCCCGCTATCCTTGGACAAAAATCCGTGTATTTGCGGCCTTTTCTTGGACGTCCGTACACGGATGAGGGCCTTGGCCCCGCGGCCCCGCCGATCGTTCTTGAAGACGATGAGCCCCCGGACGGCCAAGGCGTGGAGCCCCCGCAGCACCGACCGCCGCGACACCTTCAACACCCGAGCCAGCCCCACCACCCCGTCCGGCCAGTACGGATACCGAGGCGACGCTTGCAACACGCCCCACATCGCCCGTACAATCTCCTCCCGCGCCATCTTTTCACCTCCCTTCAAGGCCGGCTCTGCGGCGACCCCCAGAGCCGGCCGAACTCTTCCTCATACGCCTGAGCCACCGCCCGATCGCACACCACAAGAAGGTTCTCCTCGTTCCGCTTCTGCGCCGACTCCGTCCAGTTGTACGACCCTGTGGCGACACATTCGCCGTCTACGACGAGAAACTTGTGGTGGAAGATCCCCGGATCCTCGAAGAACCGCACCTCGATCCCCTGAGCGAGCAAAAAGCCCGCTTGGCTGTAGCGGGCCGTGCGCATCTCCTCGTCCAGCAGTACCCGGCACTCGACCCGCAGGCAGGCGTCGGCCAACCCTTGCGCCAGCTCGTCGTCGGTGAAGTAGTACAGCGCCAGATGGAGACTGCGGCGAGCTTGGCTTAGCAGATTGAGGAGGGCTCGTTCGGGGCCGTCTCCGGGGGTGAAGTACACCTCCACCTTAGAAGCCACCTCGGCGTCCCCGTCCACGGACGGGGGTGGCGGATGAGGAGGCCCTCGGGGCTGGCGTCGACCCTTGCCGGACGCTCCACCGTCTTCAAGAGCCACGGCCGCACCCCCGTCGCTGACCTTGTGTAAGGATTCATCCAAATTCCCCTCCTTTTTATCTCGATCCACTTCCACAAGGGCCGTCACCTTCAACCTGCCCTCTTGCGCCCCTACCCGCAGCCTCCGGATCACCCCGCTGACGGGCGACCTCACCTCCCTCGACTTCAACAGCTCCTCCACCGTCTCCGCCTTCGGGTCCGGCCCCTTGTACCCGAGCAGCTGCCCCTCCTCGATCCGCTCCCCCTCCCGCACCAACAGCGCCGAAGCCGAACTCACCTCGAACTCCAACGGCACCCACTCCGGACTCGCGCTCGCCGGCGCTTGCGCTTGGGCCGCCCCCGCC
>WFPR01000261.1 GCA_015487455.1 Candidatus Bipolaricaulota bacterium | reverse complement strand
GACGGGGAGGTGCCGTTAGAGTACGTCGGCGCGGCGCTCCGCGAGATCACCATGCACGAGGTCGGCCACGCCTTGGGGCTGCGGCACAACTTCAAGGCCAGCGCCGCGATCCCCTACCTCAAGCTGCACGATGAGAATTACACAAGGCGCTACGGCGTCAGCGCCTCGGTGATGGACTACAACCCGCCGAACGTCTCGCCCGACCCGCGACGGCAGGGCGAGTACTACAGCTCGACCGTCGGGCCGTACGACGTCTGGGCGATCCAGTACGGCTACATGCCCGTGCCCGGCGAGACCCTCGAGGCGCCCCACCCCCGGCTACGGGCCATCGCCGAGGAGCACTTCCAGCGCGAGCACCTCTACGGGACCGACGAGGACGCCTGGCTCTACCCCTACGCGCTCGACCCGCTCACGAACATGTGGGACCTGGGGGACGACCCGATCGCGTACTACCAGGGGGTGCAGCGGCTCGTCGACCGCCTCTGGCGCGACGTGGTCAAGCGCATGGTCCCCGAGGGCGGGGAGCTGTGGCCGGTGCGCAGCGCCATCCACGCGCTGCTCTACGAGCAAACCCGCGGCTACTTCTACGCGCTCAAGGCCGTCGGCGGCGTGCGCGTCACGCGGGCGCACCGCGACGACCCCATGGGCTTAAAGCCCTTCGAGCCCCTGAGCGCCGACGAGCAGCGCCGGGCGCTCCGCTTCGTGCTGGAGGCGTTCACGCCCCTCATCCTCAGGGAGTTCCCCAAGGAGCTGCTCGATCTCGCGACGCCGGAGCGCTGGCGGGACTGGGCCTCCAGCTGGCGGCTCGGGACCCGCTTCACCTACCCGATCCACGAGGTCATCGCCGGGATCCGGGAGGCGCTGCTCGAGATGGCCTTCTGGCCCGAGCGCCTGATGCGCATCCGCGACAACGCCTATCGCTCAAACGAGCCCGACCCCTTCACCCTCGACGAGCTGTTCACGGGCTTCACCGACGCGATCTGGGGCGACGTCCTGGAAGGCCGACCGCCCGCCGACTCGTTCCAGCGCCAGATCCAAAGCCTCTACGTCGACAAGCTGCTCGAGCTGGCGGGCCTCCGCGTAGCCCCGACGGGCAAGCGGACGCGCCGCGAGCCCGCTCCCACTCCCACCCCCGACGCCAACGCCGACGCTGACGCCGACGCCGAGCGGGCGCGGGCGTGGTGGGCGTGGGCGCCCTGGACGGACGCAGGCGTGGGCGTGGGCGTGGCGCAGTTCCCCAGCTCGCTGCGCGTCCCGCCGCGGGCGCCCGAGGCGAAGGCGCTGGCCCTTATGGAGCTTCGACGGATCGCCCGGGCGATCGAGGCGCTGCTCGCGCGGGACGTGCCCCTCGATCCGCTGGACGAGGCCCACCTGCTCGAAGTGCGGGCCCGCATCGAGCGGGCGCTGGGCCTGAGCGCCGGCGCCCGTTGAAGCGCGATGGGCCAGGGCGGCCCGCTCCCCCCGCCCGCGCTATAATGCGCCGTCATGGCGCGCGGGCGGGAGCGCGGGCGCGGGCGTGAGGTGATCGTGCGGGCGACGCCGGAGGCGATCGAGCGGGCCGCCCGGCTCGTCCGGGAGGGGGGGCTGGTCGCCTTCCCGACGGAGACGGTCTACGGCCTGGGGGCCGACGCGCTCAACCCCCAGGCCGTGGTCCGCGTGTTCGAGGTCAAGGGCCGCCCGCGCTTCGACCCCCTGATCGTGCACGTCGCCGGGCCGAGCTGGCTCGAGGGGCTGTGCCGCGAGGTCCCGGAGGCCGCTCGGACGCTGATCGAGCGGTTCTGGCCGGGGCCGCTGACCCTGGTGCTCCCCAAGACGCCCCGGGTGCCCGGGATCGTGACGGCGGGGCTCCCCACCGTCGCGGTCCGGATGCCCGCCCACCCCGTCGCGCTCGAGCTGATCCGAAAAGCTGAACGGCCCATCGCGGCCCCGAGCGCGAACCCCTTCGGCTACCTGAGCCCGACGACGGCCGAGCACGTCTACGAGGGGCTCGACGCCCGCGTCGACCTGATCCTGGACGGCGGCCCCTGTCCCGTGGGCGTCGAGTCGACCATTCTGGATCTCGCGGGCGGGGCCCCCGAGCTGCTCCGGGCCGGGGGCCTGCCTGTGGAGGAGATCGAGCGGGCGCTGGGCCAGCCCGTCCGCCGCCCCCCCGAGCCCGAAGGTGAGGACGAAGGGCGCCCGGTGCGGGCC
>WFPR01000260.1 GCA_015487455.1 Candidatus Bipolaricaulota bacterium | reverse complement strand
GGCGCTGGGGGTCGAGCTGGCCGTGGTCGTCGGGGGCGGGAACCTCGTGCGGGGCCGGGACCGTGAGGGCTCCGCCCTGGCCTTGAGCCGCGCCGTGGCAGATCAA
Organism: Candidatus Bipolaricaulota bacterium; assembly: GCA_015487455.1. Taxonomy (GTDB): domain Bacteria; phylum Bipolaricaulota; class Bipolaricaulia; order RBG-16-55-9; family RBG-16-55-9; genus S012-72. The sequence continues at coordinate 10,008 of WFPR01000260.1, read as the reverse complement.
ATGGGCATGCTTGCGACCCTCATCAACGGCCTTGCTCTGCAGGACGCCCTCCGGCGGGCGGGCGTCCCCACGGCGCTGCAGTCGGCCGTCGCGGTCCCGTGGGCCGAGCCCGTGCACCCTCAGCGGGCCCGCGAGGCGCTCGCCCAAGGTGGCATTGTGCTCTTCGCGGGCGGGACGGGGAACCCCTTCGTGACCACGGACACCGCGGCCGTGCTGCGGGCTTTGGAGCTTGAGGCCGACGTGCTGTTCAAGGCCACGGACGTCGACGGCGTCTACACGGCCGACCCGAAGCGCGACCCCCGCGCCCGAAAGCTCGAGAACCTCACGGTTCGGGAGGCCATCGAGGGGCGTTTGGGCGTGATGGACCTGGCCGCGCTGGCCCTCTGCGAGGAGGGCCGCCTCCCGGTCGTCGTGTTCGACTTCTTCAAGCCCGGCAGCTTGAGCAGGGCGCTGGCGGGCGAGCCCGTCGGGACGCGGGTCGAGCCTTAACGCCCGTCTAGCGCTCGAGCACCTGGGGGACCTCGAAGTAGCCGTCGCGGCGGGCCGGGGCGTTCTGGAGCGCCTCCTCCTGGGGGACGGAGGGCCGGGGCTCGTCGGCCCGCAGCACGTTCGCGACCTCGAGCCCGTGGGCCATCGGCTCGACGTCCGACGTGTCCAGCTCCTCGAGCTTCTTGAAGTGCTCTAAAATGCGCCCCAGCTGCGCGCGGTAGCGCTCGACCTCGTCGTCCGTGAGCTTGAGCTTGGCCAGCCTCGCGATGCGCAGCACGTCCTCGCGGCTGAGCATGGCTTTGCATTGTACCGCGGAACATGGCGATGCGAAAGCCTTCGAGGTACACTGCTTTGGCGTTATGGGACGATGGAGCAACAATGGCTACGGGTGCTCGGCGAGAAGCTCATGGACGCGGCGAACCTCGGGTTCGGCGGGCTGATCGTCGGGCAGATCATCGCCAAGGAGTTTCGGCTGGATTGGACGATCTGGGGTCTCATCATCTGGATCGGCTTTTACACGATCGGCGCCCTGCTCGTCTACAGTCAGGAGAAGTGGCGTCAGACCTAAGACAAAGCGGGGAAGGAGCGAGCACGGGATGGACAGCGTGACGGTCTTGCTCGTCGGGGTGTTCGTGGCCGGGACGATCCTTGGGTTGGGGGCTTGGTTTTGGGCTCGCCGCCAGGTCTCCCGACGCTTCCCTTAAGCCCCTTAAGCCCTGAGTGGGGTCACACCCGCGCCAGCTCGAACTTATCGCCGAAGCGCCGCTGGAACTCCTTAATGAGGGGCGTGTCCGGGTCCTCCTCGAGCAGCCGGAAGGCCTCCTCGCGGGCGGCCTTCATCAGCGGAAGATCTCGAATGAGATCCGCCACCTTGAACGTGGTGTCGAGGCCGTGCTGGGCGGTCCCGAGCAGCTCCCCGGGGCCCCGAATCTTCAAATCCTCCTCGGCGATCGCGAACCCGTCGCTGAGATCCCGGAACGCCTCGAGGCGCCGCCGCCCGTCCTCCGTCTTGGGGCTGGCCAGCGCGAAGCAGAGCGCCCGCTGGCCCTGCCGCCCGATCCGCCCCCGCAGCTGGTGCAGCTGCGACAGCCCAAACCGGTCCGCGTGCTCGATGACCATGATGGACGCGTCGGGCACGTCGATCCCCACCTCGATGATCGAGGTGCTCACCAGCACGTCCAGCTCTTTGTTCTGAATCTGCCCCATGACGCGGCGCTTCTCCTCGTCGCGCATCCGGCCGTGGAGCAGGCCCACCCGCAAGCCCCGAAAGGCCGTCGCCTCCAGCTCCTCCTTGACCTGGACGGCGGCCTTGAGATCGAGCTCCTCGCTCTCCTCGATGAGCGGCAGCACCACGTACGCCTGGACGCCTCTTTGCTTGACCTCGTCGGCGACCAGACGATACACCTCATCGCGGCGGTCCTCCGACACCCAGTACGTGCGGATGTCCTTCTTGAAGGGCAGCTCGTCCAGGATGGAGACGTCGAACTGGCCGTAGAGCGTGAGGGTGACGGTGCGCGGGATGGGCGTCGCGCTCATGACCAGCACGTGGACGGGCGCGCGCCCCCCCTTCTCCTCGAGCTTGGCCCGCTGGATGACGCCGAAGCGGTGCTGCTCGTCGATGATCGCCAGGCCTAAACGACGAAACGAGACGTCCTCGGTGATGAGCGCGTGGGTGCCGACGACGAGCTGGGCTAAGCCCGCCCCGATGGCCCGCTTCGCCTCGACCCGCTGGGCGGGGGTGAGCCCCCCGACGAGCAGCAGCACCCGCACGCCCAGGGGCTCGAAGAGCGCGCGCAGGCGCTCGAAGTGCTGCCTTGCTAGAATTTCCGTCGGGGCCATGAGTGCGGCCTGATGGCCCGCCTTGATCGCGATGAAGGCCGCCCCGGCGGCCACGACCGTCTTGCCCGAGCCGACGTCCCCCTGCAGCAGGCGGTTCATCGGGTGGCCCGACGCCAAGTCTCTCCGGATCTCGTCAAGGGCGCGGCGCTGCGCCCCCGTGAGCGTAAAGGGTAGCGCCTCGAGGAACCGCTCCAGCTCGTCGTCGGGGACGGCCAGCACGGGGGCTTTTCGTTTCTGAGCGTGCCGGCGCTCCAGGGCCACCCCGATCTGGAACAAGAAGAGCTCCTCGAAGGCCAGCGTCCGGCGGGCGCGCTCGAAGTCCTCGGGCGAGTCGGGGACGTGGATGCGCTTGAGCGCCTCGCGCCGGGGGAGGAGCCCCCGCCGCCGGCGCACGGCTTCGGGGAGCAGCTCGGGGATCTGTGGCCCGTAGAGCGCGAGGTTCTCGCGGATGAGCCGCCAGAGCTGCGCCGGCGTGAGCCCCTGGGTCGCGGGGTAGACGGGCACGACCCGCCCCGTCAGCCAGCGCCCGCCATCGTCGGCCTCGGCGTCGAGGGGCTCCCAGACGGGGTTCGTCATCTGGACGGTCCCGTAGGCTCGCTCGGCCTGGCCCCAGAGCGCGATCCGCTGGCCGACCCGGAGCTGGCGGAGCAGCCACGGCTGGTTGAACCACGACGCGAACAGCACGCCGGTGTTGTCCTGGACGGCGGCCTTGACGATCTCGAGGGCCTTGCGGGGCCGGATCACGTCGACGGCCCGCACCCGCCCGATCACCGTGGCCTTCTCGCCGGGGCGCAGCTGCCCAATTTTTTTCGTCAAGCGGCGGTCCTCCAGGCGCCTTGGAAGGTAGAAGAGTAGGTCGCCCACGGTCTCGATGCCCAGCTTCCTGAGGAGCCGCGCCCGCCCCGCTCCCACCCCCTTGGCGAAGCGGACGGGCCTCTCCAGCGGGTCTTCCTCAGGGAGCTCCGGCTCCGGGACCGTCGAGGCCGATCGCCCTTGCTCACGCTCGTCCTCGCCCCGGCCTTGACCCTTTGATAAGAGGGCCTCCAGCCGGTCAACGACGTGTCGGCGCTCCTCGGGGGTCTTTTGAGCGTAGGCGCTCGCGAGCGCCCGGAGCGTCCCGGCCCAGGGCTCGGGCAGCTCCCGCGTCAAGCGGTCGATGAAGCCCTCGAGCCCGCCGAGGACGGCCTCGTCGCGGAACCCCAGCCGCCGCTCGAGCGCCAGCACCTTGCCCAGCGTGCTCAACTTCTCGTGCAAACCCTCGTGGCCCATGGCGACGACGCGCCCTATAATACGCCTGAGCGGACATCGGCCCAAGGACCCAAGGGCCGACGCGCGTAGCGCCTAGGAGGGCAGGCAGCGCAGCATGGCGTTGGAGATCCGGCTGTACCCGGACCCGGTGCTCCGCGAGCGGGCGGAGCCCGTGGACGAGATCACCGACGAGATCCGGCGCTTGGCCGACGAGATGGTCGAGACGCTCACCCTGCGGGTGGGCTACGGCCTGGCCGCGCCCCAGGTGGGCGTTCGAAAGCGCCTCATCGTCGTGGACGTCGACGAGCACTTCTACGTGCTGGCCAACCCCGAGGTCGTGCAAGCGAGCGAGGAGACGGAGCTGGGCGTCGAGGGCTGCCTCAGCCTCCCCGGGATCGAGGCGGAGGTGGAGCGGGCCAAGCGGGTCGTGGTCCGCGGGCTCGCGATGAGCGGCGAGCCGGTCACCGTGGAGGCCGAGGGCCTGCTGGCGCGGGTCTTCCAGCACGAGATCGACCACCTGGACGGGGTGCTCTTCATCGACCGGCTGGGGCGGGCCAAGCGGCAGCGGCTCCTCAAGGCGTACGAGCGGGCGCGGCGCGAACGCGAGCGCGAGCGCGAGCGCGAGCGCGAGAAGGCGCCCGCCCGGGCCCTGTGAGCGCACGGGATGGGGACACGGTCCACGCTCAGGGTGATCTTCTTGGGCTCGGGGTCGCTGGGCGGGCCGACGCTGCGCGCGCTGGCCGCGGCGCCCGACGTTGAGGTGTTGTTGGTCATCACCCAGCCCGACCGGCCCGCGGGCCGGGGACTGAAGCCCACGCCCACGCCCATCAAACGGCTGGCTCAGGAGCTGGGCCTCCCCGTCCTCCAGCCCCCCAAGGTGAACGAGGAGGTCGAGCGCCTGCGGGCGCTGGCGCCCGACTTCTTAGTCGTCGCGGCCTACGGGCAGATCCTCTCCAAGGCGCTGCTCGAGGTCCCCCGGATCGCCCCCGTCAACCTGCACGCCTCGCTGTTGCCCAAGTACCGGGGCGCGGCGCCCATTCAATGGGCGCTCCTCAACGGCGAGACGGTCACGGGGGTCACGACGTTCTGGATGGACGAGGGGCTCGACACGGGGCCGATCCTGCTGCAAAGGGAGGTCCCCATCGAGGAGGGCGACACGGCGGGGACGCTGGAGGCCAAGCTGGCTGCCGTGGGCGCCGAGCTGGTGCTCGAGACGCTCCGCGGGCTGGCCCGGGGGACGCTCCGGCCCACGCCGCAGGACGACGCGCGGGCGACCTACGCGCCGAAGATCAAGAAGGAGCAGGCCCGGATCGACTGGACGAGGGGCGCGCGCGAGCTGTTCAACTTGATTCGGGCGATGGAGCCCGCGCCCGGGGCCTACACGGCCTTCCGGGGGAGGCGCCTCAAGGTGCGCTGGGCCCGGGTGGTGAGCGAGAATGAACGCGAGGGGGAGCCCGGCGCCGTCGTCGCGCTGAGCCCCGAGGGCCCCGTCGTGCAGGCGGGGCGGGGCCGCCTCCTGCTCGTCCGCCTGCAGCCCGAGGGGAAGGGCGTGATGAGCGGGCGGGACTTCCTCAACGGCTACCGCGTGCGGGTGGGGGAGCGCTTCGGCCTTCAGCTCTAGCCCCCGTGCCCATGGCCGTGGCCATGGCCGTGCCCACCGCAGCCGCAGCCCCCTCCTGAGCCGTTCGCGGGGGCGGCGTCGGCATTCGGGTTCTCGATGGTGAAGCCCGCGCCCAGCTCGGGGTGCTCGACGTAGTCGAGCGTCGCGCCCCGCAGCAGTTCTAAGCTCTGCGGGTCGATGAAGAGCTTCAAGCCCCCCGAGCCCTCGGGCTTGGGCTCGGGCTCGACTTCAAGGACGGTGTCGTCGGGCTGGGCCTGCAGCTCGGGGAGCAGCGCGTACTGGGGGCCGCAGCAGGCGCAGCCGCCCGGCTGGGCGACCACCCGCAGCCCGTAGCCCACCTTCCCCTCCTGGGCCAGCGCCTCCTTCAGCTTCTCCACGGCCTTCGGCGTCACCGTGAGCATGGCCATCCCCCCTGCTGACGGAATCGAGTGTGATCCCATGCTACCGGCCGGGGGCGCCCTTGACAACGTCCCTTGACGCGGCCCGCCCTGGGCCGCTACGCTAAACGCCACCAAACGCTCGAGCAAGGAGGCCACAACCGCCAATGGTGAGAGGGAAGCGCGCTTCGCTCGTCCGGCTTGGACTGCTTGTGACGACCCTTGTGATGACCGTCGTCGGGGGGCTCATGGGCGCCGCGGTTCACGCTCAGGCTCAAGCCCAAGCTCAGCCCGCGGTGACCGCCACCAAGAGCTGGGCCCTGAGCGTCGACGTGGACGGGGGCGGGGTCCCCAGCCCCGGCGACACCCTGCGCTACACCGTCCGCATCACGAACACGGGGGCCGAGGCGCTGGAGGGCGTCGTCTTCACCGACACGCCGTCGAACCCGCTGGCGCTGGTGATCGGCTCGGTGACGACGACCAAGGGGACGGTCGACAGCGGGAACGCGCCGGGCGACACGCGGGTGGTGGTCACGGTCGGGCGGCTGGAGCCGGGCGAGACCGTGACGATCGAGTTCGAGATGCGGGTGTGCGCCTGCGCCACGGACGTGCGGGAGGTGCGCAACCAGGGCACGGTGATCACGCCCGGCGGCGACGTCCCCACGGACGACCCCGCCACGCCCGACGCCCCCAACGACGAAACGGTGACGCCCATCGAGCCCCAGGAGCGGCCGCGGCCCGGCCCGATCACGAAGGAGGCCGAGCTGGCCGTCGACGCCGACAACAGCGGGGGCGTGACGCCCGGCGACGTGCTCCGCTACACGATCGTGGTCCCGAACGCGGGCCGCTTGCCGCTGACGGGCGTGATTGTGGAGGACCCGCTGGGCGAGGGGCTCGAGCTCGTGGCGGGCAGCGTGCGGGTCAGCCACGGCGGGCGGGTGCTCGAGGGGGACGCCCCCGACGATCGGAGGGTGCGGGTAATAATCCCGACGGTCCCGCCGGGAGAGGCCGCCGTCGTGGTGCTGGAGGCCCGGGTGCTCCCCGGCGTGCTCTTCGTGCGGAACCAGGGGTTCGTTGAAGTGCCGGGAGTCCCATTGCCAACGCCCTTGCCCCCTCCCGGGGCTCCACCCGGTCCGCCGTTTGCGCCCGCGCCACCGGCTCCTCGGCCCGGCATGATCCCCACAGACGACCCAACCACGCCCGACGTGGTCGGGGACGAGACGGTGACCCCCGTCGAGCCCGTAGCCCTGCCCGAGAACCGGCCGCCCCAAGCGATCTGCGTCGCCGACGTGATCGACGCGCAGGCGGGCCTGGTCCGCTTCCTCGACCGCTCCGTCGATCCCGACGGCACCATCGTCGAGCGCGTCTGGGACTTCGACGACGGGACGCGCTGCCCGCCCGACTGCTCCGCGCCCGAGGCGGGGCGCGCGGGCACGCCCGAACAGCCGTTCCATCAATTTCAGCATCCGACGCGGACCCTCTTCGTCGTGACGCTCACCGTCACGGACGACGCGGGGAACACCGCGACGGCGCGGTGCCGGGTGATCGTGGGCGACCCGCACCCGCTCCGCGTCCTTGACGCCAACGGCAACGGCGTCATCGACACGCCGGAGTTCTTCCGGGCGCTCGACTTCTGGGTCTCGGGCGCCCCCCTGCCCGGCACGGAATATCAAGAGCAGCGCACGATCGACGACGCGCTCTTCCTCCGGATTCTGGATCTGTGGGTCTCGGGCGCGCCGATCGAGACCGTCCTGGGCTTGGGCCTGCGCTTGAGCCCCCAGGGCGCGGGCACGGGCGCGGCGACGACGGATGCGGGCAGGGCTATCGAGCTGCGGGTGCGGATGGGCTCGAGGGCGCTCCTCGTCGGCGCCCAAGGTGCCGGGGCGCTCTCGATCGCGGGGCTGCGCCTCGAGCTGTATGATCTATCGGGGCGGACGGTCGCCCGCGCTCGTTCTGCGGGGCCGCGGCTGCGCCTCGCGCTCCCCGAGCGGCTACCCAACGGCGTGTACCTCTATCGCGTCGTGGCCCAGGACGCCCGAGGTGGGCTGAAGGAGCGCGTGGGGAAGGTCGTCATGCAGCGCGTCGTACAGCGATAAAAATCGAGCGAAGTGGCGGGCTCCGATCGACGCTCCCTAAGGCTGAGGGCGGGGCTCGCCCTTTTTATTTTGGTCAGGCTTGCTCGGGCGCGGCGGGGGCTGCCGCCGTCCGCTCCGCAGCGCGTAGAGCGCAAACCCCGTGCCCGCGAGGAGAATGCCGAGCAGCAGGATCACGCCGGGCAAGATGTCCATCCTAGTCAACCTCCGCTCTCAAGAGTAGCAGTCCCCAGCTGTAAAAGCCAATCCAAACGCCCAGGCCGACGAGTGTCCACAGCCAGTCGAACTCTTCGGCCAGAAACTGGCCCAGCAGCAGGGCACCTACGGTCAGGTTGGCCACCTCGCGCAGGCCGTTGGCTAGATACTGCCGTTGTTGGATGTTCATCGTTTGAAGAACTCCTCGTGCTCGGGGGGCACGGCGCGGATGTGGCGCGCCAGCTCGGGCGCCCGCTGCTGAAAGCGCTGAAACATCTGGAAGGCGATCTCCCGCACGGAGAAGTGGTTCTCGGGCCGGGTGCGCAGCTCCACGATGTACTGCAGCTCCTCGGCGTCCATCTTGAAGAGCGAGCGGCGCCGGTACGCGAAGGGCAGCGCGTACTGGCCCACCCAGGGGCAGGCCCGCTCGAGCTCTCGGGCCAGCGCCACGGCCTCGTCCACGTGCCGGCGATACTCGGCGGCCAGCCCGGCCTCCTCCACGGCGGGGGGGACGTCGTAGCCGTAAGCGTCGCAAGGCCGGAAGGGCTTGTGAATTTGGACCAGGCGGCGGTGGCGGTGGAAGTCCCGCCAGGCGCCACAATCCACGCACACATCGAAGATCAGGGAGTACCCGACGCGCGCCTCCCGGACGGGCGGGTCGTGCGGGCCGCGCCCCTCGTAGGCGAGCGCGGCGATCCGGGCCCGCTCGGCGCGCGGCAGCCCCGCGACGAAGCGCGCGATCTGGGCGTAGGAGTGGGGCAGGGCTCGATAGAGCAACGTGCAGGCCAGCTCGTCCAGGGGGGCCTGCGGGCCGTGGAGGTGGACGCCCCGGGCGCCGTCGGGTTCCTCGCCCAGCTTGCGCCCGTAGCGCGCGGCCAGCTCCTCCAGCGCCTCCTGAACGCGCTGAAGGTAGGGGCTCGGCTCGGCATATTTGAGGAGCGTCGGCGCGGCCCTGGCCCCGACGCCCACCAGCCGCTCGATTTGCTTGAGGAGCCCTTGGGCTTTGCTTTCCCCGTCGGAGGGATGGGCGCTCAAGAGCGCCCGCAGCGCGTCGAGCACGGGCCTCAGGCGCTCGACGGTCGGGTTGAACGCCGGGCGCTCCGCGACGGCCGCCTTCAGCTCCCGGGCGACCTCCCGCACCTCCTGCAGGGGGTGGGAGAGGAGCCGGACGAGCATCCGCTCGAGCGTCCGGGCGCTCAGGACCTGGCCCAGCCCCGTCCGGACGCCCATGGGCAGCAGGTAGCGGGCCACGTCGAAGGCCCGCGCCCGGAGGGTGCGTTCGTATTTGTCTTGAGGCATCTCGGGCGGGCGCGCGTCGGCGTAGCGCTCCGCAAAGCGCTTCGCGATGCGGGCGTGGGCCTCGGCGTAGAACGCGATCAGCTTCTCGCACGTCGCGAGATAGCGCCCTGCCCACCCGGCGCCGTGGATCTCGGAGGGGATGACCACGCCCCGCTTGCGAAAGTCTTGATAGCGGGTGGAGCTGGCCTGGCCGTCGACCAGCGGCTCGTCCCACAGCTCCTCCGCCGCCACCATGGAGACGTCCTCCACGACGATCGTGAGGTGGGCCAGGTCGGCGATGGAGGCGTGGCCGTACTCGAAGTAGAACGTCTTGTAGAAGCGCTCGGCCCCCTCCTGGGTGAGGTCCAGGGCCCACTCCTGATAGGGGCGGGCCGAGCGGCTGAACTTGGCGATGCTGTAGCCGCCCGGCTCGGGGGGCATCCCCAGCACGGCGAAGACCCGCCTTACCCGCCTCGCAGCGTCGTCGGCACCCATAGCTTTCTTCCTCTAACGCCCCAAATAGGCGTTGAAGAGCGCGAGGATCAGGCTGGAGAGCACGGCCACGCTGCCGACCCAGAAGACGAACGACCACTTCAGCAAGTCGGCCTTGACCCGCTGGATCTCAACGCGCAGTTCTTGTTCGACGCGCGAGATCTCGCCTCGCAGCTCCTGTTCGACGCGCGAGATCTCCCCGCGTAGCTCCTGTTCGACGCGGGTGATCTCCTCGCGCAGGGCCGTCTCGGTGCGCTGGAGGTCCGCCTTGGTGGCGGCGCGGCGCTCGACGCTCCCCTCGATGAACTCGAGCAGCTCGCGGGCCTCCTGGTCGCCCAGCTTCGGCTTCAGCTTCTCGTACAGCTCCAGCAGCGTC
>WFPR01000259.1 GCA_015487455.1 Candidatus Bipolaricaulota bacterium | reverse complement strand
GGGTGGCAGGGCCGGTCGTCTGGGCCGGGCCGTCGGACGGCGTTCAAGTGCGCTTAGGGCTGCTGCTGGGGCTCGGTGGCCGGGACGAGCGCTTCCGCCTGCAGCTGGAGACGGTCGCGCTGGCCACCGCGCGGCTGGGCGCGCGGCTCTACGGCGGCGCGGGCTTCGGCGTGGTCCGGGTCCAGAGCGCCCAACGCGCGACCATGGCGTTCCCCCTTCTGCTCGTCGCCGGGCTGCGCCGCCCCCTCGCCCTCGGGGAGGTCGCCGTCGAGGGCCTGCTGATGATCCCGCTGCCGCCCGACGCCGGACCGTGGCCCACCCGCCTGGCCGCCGGGGTTGCCCTGTCCTTCTAGCTGGCCAGCTGACCCTTGACTCCCCCGCCCGAGCGCGCTACACTTAGTTGAAACTTTTTTCAAATCATCGGGCCGCCATGGCGAGGACGGCGAGACGAGAGGTTCGGGTCAACGGCTTTCGCTGCCTGGGGCCGACGATCACCCCGGAGCGCATCGTCGAGCTCCGGCGGGACGTCCTCCACAACGAGGAACTGGAGGCGCTCCGTCGGCTACTCCATGCCCTCTCGGGACGGCTGCGCCTGCGGATTTTGTATTTGCTGCACAAGGAGCCGGAGCTGTGCGTCTGCGACCTGGCCGACATCTTAGACGAGTCCATCAGTGCGGTTTCCCACCAGCTGCGCATTTTGCGGGAGCAGGATCTGGTGCGGACCCGCCGCGACGGCAAGACGATCTTCTACTCGCTCAACGGGGACATCCTTCGACGGTACTTGGGTCCGAGCTTGGAGGTCCTTTCCAAGGGGGAGCGCATTCCGCATGGGGTTTGATTTGATCGTCATCGGCGGGGGCGCGGCGGCCTTCGGGGCCGTCACCCGCGCCCACGATCTGGGCGCCCAAGCCCTGATGATCAACGACGGCCTCCCCCTGGGGGGGACGTGCGTCAACGTGGGCTGCATCCCCACGAAGTTCCTGCTGGAAGCCCTCAAGCGCTACCGCCTCATCTCCCGGCCCCCCGACGGCTGGCTCTCGTCGGGCGCTCCTCCCGCGCTTGATTTTGCCGCGCTCATGGGGGCGAAGGACGCGCTCGTCGAGGACTTAAGGGCGCGCAACTACCGCGACGTGTTAGACGCCCTGGGGAACGTGACGCTCCTCGAGGACCGCGCGCGGTTCGTCGGCCCCCACGAGGTCGAGCTGCTGCGCGCCCGAGAGCGCGTCCGCTGCGACAGGCTCGTGATCGCGACCGGGGCCCGGACGAACGTCCCCGACGTCCCCGGCCTACGCGATCGGAGCGTCCCCTTCTGGACCCACCGGGAGGCGCTGATGGCCCGGGAGGTCCCGGAGTCGCTGCTGATCTGGGGGGCGGGGCCGCTGGCGGTAGAGTTCGCCCAGATCTTCGCGCGCGCGGGCTCCCGCGTCACGGTGCTCGCCCGCGGGCCGCGGATTCTGAGGCGGGAGGAGCCCGAGATGGCGCTGGAGCTGCAGCGCCACCTTCAGCAAGAGGGGATCGAGATCCTCACGGGGGTGAGCGTGCAGGGGTTCGAGCGCGCGGCGGAGGGGACGGCGGAGGGAAAGGGGGTTCGCGTCCGCTTCCGGCGCGAAGGCCACAATCAAGATGAGGCGCGGGAGGCCGAGGCGCTGCTCCTGGCCACGGGCATCCGGCCCAACACGGACGACCTGGGGCTGGAGCGGGCCGGGATCAAGACGGACGAGCGGGGCTTCATCGTCGTCGACGAGCGCCAGGAGACGAGCGTCCAGGGCGTCTACGCCGCCGGGGACGTGACGGGCCGACGGCCCCTGGAGACGGTGGCGGCCAAGCAGGGCTACCTCGCCGCGCACAACGCCCTCACGGGCGAGGCCCGCACCCTCGACTACGATCTTGTGCCCCACGCCGTCTTCACGGACCCCCAGCTCGCCTCCGTAGGCTGGACGGAGGAGCGCGCCATCCGAGAGCTGGAGGCGTGCCTTTGTAGGACGCTTCCTCTGGACGAGGTGCCGAAGGCCCACGCCGCGGGCGACACCCGCGGGCTCGTCAAGCTCGTCGCCCACCCCGAGACCCGCAAGATCCTGGGCGCCCACGCCGTGGCCGTCAACGCGGCCGAGATCATTCACGTCCCCACGCTGGCGATGCGGGCCGGGATGACCCTGGATGACTTAATCGACACCGTGCACGTCTTCCCCACCTACGCGGAGGCGTGGAAGATCTGCGCCCAGACGTTCGACCGCGACCCGAAGACGATGAGCTGCTGCGTGGTCTGACGTTGACGTTATTGAGCCAAGAAGCTCTTGTGGGAGGTGATCGCTCATGGCGAACGCGCCGAAGCCGAAGAAGAACAGCCCGAAGGCGGGGAAGCGGGCGCCGACGGCGACGTCGAAGGGGAGGGAGAGGCTCGTCCTCGGGT
>WFPR01000258.1 GCA_015487455.1 Candidatus Bipolaricaulota bacterium | reverse complement strand
GGCCTCGGCCCCGTGGACGTGCGAGCGGGGGACCTCAACGGCGACGGCTTTCCAGATCTGGTCGTCGCCAACGCGCGGAGCCCTTGGCTGACGGTGCTGCTCAACGAGGGCGTCCGCCGGGGCCGGGGGCGCCCCGCGCTGGCGCCCGGCGAGCGCGTCCGGCTCGGCCCCCCGAGCGAGAGCGGGGCGCAGGGGGCGGCCCTCGGCGACTTCGACGGCGACGGAGCTCTAGATTTGGCCGTCGCGGGCGGCGGAGGCGCGGGCGGGGAGGTCGTGACGGTGCGGCTGGGCGACGGCCGGGGGCGCTTCCCCGACGATCGGGGGCGCGAGCTGCCCGTGGCGGGCCAGCCGGTCGCGCTCCTCGCTGAAGACCTCGACGGCAGCGGCTTCCCCGATTTGGTCGTGGTCCGCTTCGACTCCGACAGCGTTTCCCTGTTGCTGAACGAGCTGTGAGGCCGTTATAATGCCGTCGTCATGGGCATTGAGCGGCACGAGCGCTTCTACAGCCCGACCAAGGGGCCGATGGCCTTCGAGGAGGTCGTCGAGGAGATCGTGGCCGAGATGGAGGCCGCCCCCGACGAGCGCTACCAGATCGTCGTCGGGACGGACTCCCATTCGGGCTTCGGCGGGATGGACTTCGTGACCGCGATCATCCTGCACAAGGTGGGCAAGGGGGGCCGCTACTTCTGGCGGCGGGTCAGCGAGCCCCGCGTCAACTCGCTGCGCCAGAAGATCTACAGGGAGGCGACGCTCTCCTTCGAGCTGGCCAAGGCCCTCATGGAGGAGCTCGAGGCCCGCACCCCCCTCGACTACGACCTGGAGATTCACGTGGACGTGGGCACCCGAGGCCCCACCCGCGAGCTGATCGACGAGGTGGTGGGGATGATCGTCGGCTCGGGCTTCGCGGTCAAGACCAAGCCCGACGCCTACGCGGCCTCGACCGTGGCCGACAAGCACACGTGATCGACTCCAGCATGTGGGGGTTGACGGAGCGCATCGCTAGGGCGGTTCGCCGGGCGCTGCTCCCGGAGCTGGAGCAGATCGGGGGGATGGCCCAGCGGCTCGACCGCGTGGAGGCCCGGCTCGACGCCGTCCAGCGGGGGATGACCCAGCGCTTCGATCAGCTGAACGCCCGCCTCGACCAGACCAACGCGCGAATTGACCGGACGAACGCCCGCATCGACGAGGTGCATCGGGATCTGTTGGGGAAGCTGGACCAGACGAACGCGCGGATCGACGAGATTCATCGAGATTTGCTGGGGAAGCTGGATCAAACGAATGCGCGGATTGACCAGACGAACGTCCGGCTTGACCAAACGAACGCGCGAATTGACGAGATCCATCGGGATCTAGTGGGGAAGCTGGGCCAGACCCACGCGCGGATCGACGAACTGCAACGGGATACGATCCAACGCCTTGATCACGTGACCGCCCGGATCGACAAAGTGCATCGGGACCTGACGGAGCAAATCTTGAGCTTAGGGGCGCGCCTCGACCAGACGAACGCGCGCATAGATCAAACAAACGCCCGCATCGACGAGATGCACCGGGACGTGCTGGAGAGGCTGGATCAAGTCAACGTCCGCCTCGGCGCGCTCCGGGAGGAGACGGACGGGCTGAAGCGCTCCGTGGACCGGCTGGCGGACTACGAGGAGCTGAAAGCGAGGGTCCTCGAGCTGGAGAGGCGGCTGGCCGCTCAGGGCTAACCCGCTCCGCTCAACGCCACGTCAGGAAGCCCCCCGGATGAGCAGCACGAACTCCCCCTTGACGCTGGGCCTCGCCTTAAGCTGCCGGAGCACCTCTTCGGCCGTCCCACGCAGGAACTCCTCGTGCCGCTTGGTCAGCTCGCGGGCCAGGCAGATCTCCCGCTGGGGCATCACCTCGCAGAGCGTCTCCAGCGTCTTCAGGATGCGGTGTGGGCTCTCGTAGAGCACCACGGTGCGCTCCTCGTCCTTGAGCGACTCGAAGTAGGCGCGGCGCCGACCGGGCTTCTTGGGCGGGACGCCGTCGAACACGAAGCGGTCCGTCGGGAGGCCCGAGGCCACCAACGCGGCCAGCAGCGCCGAGGGGCCGGGCACCGGCACGACTTTAATCCCCTCTTCTATGGCCCTCCGAACGAGCCGGTAGCCGGGGTCCTGAATCAGGGGCGTCCCGGCGTCGGAGACGAGCGCCAGGCGCTTGCCCCCCTTGAGCAGGCGAATGAGCGCGTCGACGCGCTCCCGCTCGACGCCCTCGTACAGGCTGGGGCCGAACGGCGTCCCGATCCCGTAGCGCTCGAAAAGGATTCGGGAGCGCCGCGTGTCCTCGGCGATGACCAGGTCGACGCCCTTGAGCACCTCAAGGGCGCGCAGCGTGATGTCCTTCAAGTTCCCGATGGGGGTGGCCACGACGTACAGCACCCCCGCCTCGCCCCCGCCTCGGGGCTCGGGCTCGCGTTCGCGGTTGGGCTGTCGGCTCATTGCGGCGGTCCCGTCGGGATCATAAAATCACGGAGGTGAGTCGCGCAAATGGGCATGGAGATGAACATGGACGCGGACGCGCGCGTGGACGCGGAGCGCCTCGAGGAGCTGCGTCGGCGGCTGGCGGCCGTCGGGGATCGCCTTTGACGTCCGGACGCTGAGGGCCCGCGTCCGGGAGCTGGAGGCCGAGATGGCCCGGCCCGGCCTCTGGGACGACCGCGAGCGCGCCGTGGCCGTCGCCCAGGAGCTTGAGGCCAAAAGGGCCCAGCTCGAGAGGTTCGAGCGCCTCGAGCGCAAGCTCGAAGATCTGGGCGTGCTGGCGGAGCTGCTCGACGCGGAACGGGAGCCCGACCCCTCGCTGCTCCGGGAGCTGGAGCAAGGCGCCCGCGAGCTGGCCCGCGAGCTGGCCCGCCTGGAGCTGGAGGCGTTCATGAGCGGCCCCTACGACGACAGGCCCTGCTACCTCAGCATCCAGGCGGGGGCGGGCGGCACGGACGCCCAGGACTGGGCCGAGATGCTCCTGCGGATGTATCTGGGGTGGGCCGAGCGGAAGGGCTACAAGGCGCGGGTGCTGGAGGTGAGCCCCGGCGAGGTCGCCGGGATCAAGAGCGCCACGGTCGAGATCCACGGGCCGTACGCCTACGGGCACCTGAAGGCCGAGCAGGGGGTCCACCGCCTGGTGCGGATCTCGCCCTTCGACGCCTCGGGGCGGCGGCACACGTCGTTCGCGGCCGTGAGTGTCATCCCGGTCATCGAGGACCCCGAGATCGAGATCCGCGAGGAGGACCTGAAGGTCGAGACGTTCCGGGCGGGCGGCCCCGGCGGCCAGTACGTCAACACCACGGACTCGGCTGTGCGCCTCACCCACCTCCCCACGGGGATCGTGGTCACGTGCCAGCGGGAGCGCTCCCAGCACCAAAATAAAGAGATTGCTCTAAAAATTCTGAAGGCCCGGCTGGCGGAGCGGCGGCGCCGCGAGCGCGAAGAGGAGCTTCGCAAGCTCAAGGGCGAGCAGCGGAGCATCGAGTGGGGCTCGCAGATCCGCTCGTACGTTCTCCACCCCTATCGGCTCGTGAAGGACCACCGGACGGGCGTCGAGGTGGGCGACGTCGACGCGGTGCTCGCGGGCGAGCTCGACGCGTTCATCGAAGCTTATTTGAGGCGGCCGAACGGCCCATCATAATCATAATCGCGATCGCGGGCCCCAACGCGGCGGTTGGGTCAAAAGGTCAGACCACTTGACAAGCGGACCGGAGCCGTGCTAGAATCCCCGCCGTCGTCGGCCGGAAAGGGGGCCGAGCCGGAGAGGGGGATGGGCTTCAAGCGGATCGAGACAAAGCGGAAGAGCACCTACGCGGCGGAGCAGATCGTGGAGGCGATCCGCCGCGGACGTTACAAGGTCGGCGACAAGCTCCCCCCGGAGCGCGAGATCGCCGAACAGATGGGCGTCAGTCGCCCCTCCGTTCGGGAGGCCATCAGCGCCCTCCAGATCGCGGGCATCCTGGAGAGCCGCCCCGGCGACGGCACCTACGTCGTGCGCGTCCCCCAAAGCCTCGAGGAGCAGTACCCCGCCTTGGTGCTCCTGGAGCAGAGCGAGAGCTTGGCGGAGGCGTTCGAGGCCCGGCGGGCGCTCGAGGAGAGCGTGGTCCGCCTGGCGTGCGAGAAGGCCACCCCTGAGGATTTAAAGCGGATCGAGCGCGAGCTGCGCGACATGGCCCGGGCTGCCCAGGCCCAAAACTTCGACGCGTTCATGGAGGCGAACCAGCGCTTCCACCGCGCGATCGCGGAGGCGACCCACAACTCGCTGCTGCTGCGGGCCTTGGAGCCCCTGCTCGAGGTCATGCGGCAACGCCTCCCCCGCGAGCTGCGCGGGAAGTACTACCGGGAGGACGCCCGCAAGTTCGAGCGCACCTACGAGATCCACAGGCGGATCTTCGAGGCTTTGGCCGCCCGCGACGCGGCCCGCGCCGCCCGCGCCGTCCGGCGGCACTTCGACGTCCTGGAGCGGGATTTAAACGAGTAGCAGCTAGTCGTCAACGGCCGCAGGGGAGGAGGTGGGAGCGCCAGAGCGCGAACGGTCGAGTCAAGGCAAAGAGCCCATGGGGGTGGCGGCCCCGGCGCGGCGCGCAGGCGCGCAAACTCTAAAAGGGGAGGGAGGTCGGTTCCGTTGGTCGGGTTCGAGTTCGACAAGCTTCCGGAGCGGGAGAGGGAGCGCATCCGGCAGGAGTTGAAGTGGGCGTACGACTTCGACCCGAAGGACCCGCTGTTCGGCCTGCGCAAGGCGGACCTGCGGGGGCCGAAGCTGAGCCGTCGGACGGTCTTGAGGCTGTTGGCCGCGGCCGGGCTGCTGTCGTGGTGGCACCTCTGGCCCAAGCCCGTGCGGGCGCTCGCGGACGCCCACCCCGGCGGGGAGCTCACCGCCGGGTGGGCCGGGACGGCCGAGATCCGCACCCTCGACCCGGCCCGCATCAATCAAGTCCTGCAGTTCCAGATCGCCTCGAACGTGCTGAGCGGGCTCACCCACATCAACGCCGACCTCATCGCCGAGGGGGATCTGGCCGTCGACTGGACGGTCTCCGACGACGGGACGGAGTGGACCTTCTTCCTGCGCGAGGGCGTCAAGTTCCACAACGGGGACCCCTTCACCGCCGACGACGTGATCTTCACCTTCAACCGCTCGAAGGACCCCGAGCAGTCGATCCACTACCGGGTGCTCGAGCAGGTCGAGAGCGTCGAGAAGATCGACGACTTCACGGTCAAGTTCAAGCTGAGCGCCCCGCAGGCGTCCTTCCTGGTCAAGACGACGGAGCGCGCCTCCGGCCGGGCGCTCACCATCGTGAACAAGCGGGCGCTCGAGGAGATGGGCCCCGAGCAGTACGGCCTCACCCCCGTGGGGACCGGGCCGTTCCGGGTCGTCTTCCACCAGCTGGGCCAGGGGGTCGTGCTCGAGCGCTTCGAGGACTACTACGATCCCGAGCGCCCCAAGCTCGACAAGGTGACGATCATCCCGATCCCGGAGCCGGAGCCCTTGGCGGCGGCCATCGAGGCCGGGGACATCCAGCTGATCGGGGGCAACCCCGTCGCGCCCGAGCTGGTCGACCGCTTCCTGGCCAACCCCGATCTCGTCGTGGACATCCAGCCGGGGCCGGGCTTCCAAGCCCTCTGGATCAACCCCTGGCGCGAGCCCTTCCCCGTCCCCGACTTCAACAAGCCCGTCGAGGAGCTCAAGAAGGAGCGGGGCTTCATGGTGCGCCTGGCGATCGCCAAGGCGGTCGACCGCGAGGCCCTCATCAAGCGGGCGCTCTTCGGGCGCGGGGTCCCCGCCTTCGGCACGATCAACCCCGCGATGCGCTTCTTCTTCGACACCACGATCAACGAGACGAGCGAGCAGCGCTTCGACGCCGAGGAGGCCCGGCGGCTGCTCGCCGAGGCGGGCTTCCCCAACGGCGAGGGCTTCCCCACCCTCACCCTCAAGACGACCCCGGCGGGCAAGCGCGAGGCCGAGATCCTCGTCGACCTCCTGAAGAAGACCCTCAACATCAACGTCGAGATCGAGATCCGCGACTTCCCCGTGCTCATCGACGAGTTCGACCGGATGGACTTCGACCTCCTGCGGATCGGCAGCGGCGGCGACTACGACCCCGACGACGGCCTCGTCGACTGGATGCAGACGACCTCGAAGTTCAACGGGCCGAACCGCGACAAGGAGAAGATGCCCTTCGGCTACTTCTCCGACCGCGAGGTCGACGAGCTGATCGACCGCCAGCGCGTCGAGACGGACCTCAACAAGCGCCGGGAGCTGGTCCAGCGGGCCAACAAGATCACCTCCGACAAGGTCGCCGCGGCCTTCCTCTTCCACCCCGTGGACGTCCTCGTCTACCGCAAGGAGGTCAACTACCCGCCGGAGAGCCGCATTCCCGGCCTGGTGGACCTGGACCGCGTAACCCTCTCTCCCTAAACCGAGGGCGCTGTGCGGGGCAGCCGGGGCGGGAGCCTGAGACGGAGGACGGACGGGTAACGGCAGCGAGGGCTCCCGTCCCGGCTTGCCCCTGTCGCCCCCGATGCGCTAAAACGGGCAGCGAGGTCCCCGGGAAGAGGGGGAGGAGAATCGGCTGTGACACGATATATCCTGAAGCGGGTCGTTCACGCTCTCCTGGTG
>WFPR01000257.1 GCA_015487455.1 Candidatus Bipolaricaulota bacterium | reverse complement strand
GGGATCGACGACGTGGTAATCGTGCAGGCGCCCCACCGCGCCGTCGAGCGGGAGCTGGCTCCGCTCGACGTCCCGTCCCGACTTCACGTCCGGGTGCGCTACGCGATCCAGCCGGAGCCCAAGGGGATGGGTGACGCGCTCCTGCGCGCCCGAGAGCTTTTGGACGAGCGGTTCTTCGTGCTGCATGCTCATCAATTCACGGCGGACCGCTGGCTGCCCGCCCTGCTGCGCAAGCAGCGGGAGACGGGCGCTTCGCTAATTTTAGCGGGGAAGCCCACCCGCGAGCCCTGGAAGTACGGCGTCCTGCGGTTGGAGGGCGACCGCGCCCTCGGGCTCGTCGAGAAGCCCGACGTGGGGGAGGCGCCGAGCGACGTGCGCGTCGTGGGCGTCTACCTGCTGGATCGGGATTTCTTGCGCTACTTGGAGCGCGTGGACGTTCGAGCGAACCACTACGCCTTCGAGGAGGCGCTGGCCCTGTGCATGCTTGAGCGAGACGTCCGCGTCGTCGTGCAGGACGCCCCGAGCGTCTCGCTCAAGCACCCGTGGGACCTCTTCGAGGCGGTCAGGCTGCTGATGGACGCCCATCTCAAGCCCCATCGCGCCCCGACGGCGCAGATCCACCCGACGGCCGTCGTCGAGGGCCCCGTGCACATCGGGGAGGGCGTCCGCATCCTCGAGCATGCCGTCGTCAAGGGGCCGTGCTACGTCGGGGACGGGTGCGTGATCGGGACGGGCGCGCTGGTGCGCGAGTACTGCGACCTGGAGCCCGGCGTCGTGGTCGGGGCGCACGCGGAGGTGGCCCGCTGCCTGTTCCAGCGGGGGGCGAGCACCCACTCGGGCTACTTCGGCGACTCCATCTTCGACGTGGGGGCGCGGGCCGGGGCCGGGACGGTCACGGCCAACGTCAAGGTGCATCGTGATGAGGTCAGACCCGTCGTCCGGGGCGAGCGGGTCCCGACGGGCCGCCGCTCCCTGGGCGCGATCGTGGGCGCGGAGACGCAGCTCGGGGTCGGCGTGCTCACCATGCCGGGGGTGCTCATCGGGGCGCGCTCGTTCGTGGGGCCGGGCACCGTCGTCGACGAGAACGTCCCGTCCGACGCCCGGTACGTCCTCAAGCAGGAGAAGGTGCTTAAGGTTAAGAAAAACTTGTAATCCTGCTCAGACACACCGTGTGTTCCTTGCATGAAAACCGTGCAGGTCGCTCGTTCGCTTGCCCCTCTACGGCCTACTTCATCAACAACAAGATGAGGTCCGTGGCCAAGCGCACCCGCTTCGTGCGCCCTTCGCGCCGGAGCTCCACGATTCCGTGCCGTGCCAGCGCCCTAAGGTCGCGGGAGACCGTGTCCAAGCGCCGCCCCAGCCGCCGGGCCAGCTCGGAAACCGTCGGCCCCGGATGATCGCGCAGCACCTGCAACAGCTCCAACCGCTTCGGGGTGATCAGCCAGGCCCGCTCCTCGTCGCTCAGCGAGAGCACCGTGAGCCGATCTGGCATCCCCTCCGGGTCTCGAAAGGCTTCCTGCACCAGCCGACCGAAGAACTCCAAATCCGCCCGACCTGCTGCCGTCCCCTTCCCCTTAAGGCTCGTCTTCCCCTCCGCCTTCCTTGTCGCCTTGGCCATGGAGATCCTTCCTTTTCCTCTTAGTCGTCGCCTTCCGGCTCTTGTAAAGCTCAAGGTATCGCTCCCAGTTCGCCTTGAGGTCGTCATAAGCGGCCTGAAACGCCTCCGAGAGCGGCCGACCCTCGTAGCGCCTCCAGCGCTGCATCCCGACGGACTCCCAGAAGCGATGGACGTGGACGTACCCATGGGCGGTGTCGTATCGGATGACCTCGTGGTACTCCTCTCCTACGCGACAGCTCAGGTTGACGAAGAATCGGCCCACGCTACAAATCTTGGCGAGAAAAAGCAAGTGACACGGTCTTGACGCAAGGGCCTCCCTTGAGCTAGCGTTTTGCGACATGAGCGCGGCTCCTGCGGAGGCGTTTCGCTATCTAGAGCGGGGGGATGGCCCCCGCACGGTCGTCTTCCTGCATGGGCTCTTCGGCCGCCCGGAGAACTGGGCCGCCGTGATGGACGCCCTTTTCGACAGCGACGCTTCAGGGGGTCGCCACAGCGATCGCTGGCGTTGCTTGGCCCCCCAGCTGCCCATCGACCACCGCGCCAGCGTCAGTTCCCGGCCGTTCCGCTCGATCCACCAGCTCACGGAGTTCGTCCGGGCGTTTTTGGACGCCGTGGGCGTCGAGCGGGCCGTCCTGTGCGGCAACTCGCTGGGCGGCCAGGTCGCGATCGACTTCACCCTGCAGCATTCGGAGCGCGTCGAGAAGCTCGTCCTGACGGGGAGCGCCGGGCTCCTCGAGCGCAGCCTGAGCGGCGGCGAGCGGCCCAAGGCCACCCGCGCGTTCATCCGCGAGAAGGCGCGCGAGGTCTTCTACGACCCCGACCCGATCGTGACCGACGAGCTGGTCGAGGAGCTGCACCGAATGCTCTCGGATCGCGCCTACGCGCGGTTCCTGCTCCGGGTGGCCAAGGCCAGCCGGGACTACAACGTCAAGGCGCACCTCCCCAAGCTGAGCGTGCCCGTTTTGCTCGTCTGGGGCCGGGACGACCGCATCACCCCGCCCGACGTCGCTCACGAGTTTTACGAGCGATTAAGGGACGCCCAGCTGGTGTTCCTGGAGCGCTGCGGCCACGCGCCGCCGCTGGAGCGCCCCCGCGCGTTCGCCGAGGCGCTCCGGGCGTTCCTCTCGTCGGGGGGACGGCCCAGGCCGAACAGGCCGAAGTCGAAGACCGGGGCCGGGCTGGGCTAGCGCCCCCTCCCCCGTCCCGCTAGAATGCTCCTGCTCGCTCTTCCCCGGAAAGCACCCTGAATTGAAGGGGATTCGCGTGGCGGAGTTCACCCTGGCCGTCAAGACGGAGGAGTTGAGTCGCGTCTACCGCGTCCGGCGTCGCGAGGCCCGGGGCGGCCCGCGCGAGGTCGTCGCCCTCGACCGCGTAAACTTGGAGGTCAAGAGGGGCGAACTCTTCGGGCTCCTGGGGCCGAACGGCGCGGGCAAGACGACCTTGATCAAGATCTTGACCACCCTTTTGACCCCCACGGGCGGACGGGCGTGGGTCGCGGGCGTCGACGTCGTGGCGAACCCCTGGGAGGTCCGCCGCCACATCAACATGGTCTCGGGGGGCGAGTCGTCGGGCTACGGGCTGCTCACCGTGGAGGAAAACCTGTGGATGTTCGCCCAGTTCTACGGGATCGACTCCAAGACGGCCCGTCGGCGCATCCGCGAGCTGCTCGAGGTGGTGGGGCTGGCCGACCGCGCCCGGACGAAGATCTACCACCTCTCCACGGGGATGCGGCAGAAGATGAACTTCGTCCGCGGCTTCCTCACCGACCCCGAGATTCTGTTTCTGGACGAGCCGACGCTGGGGCTCGACGTGCAAACGGCCCGCACCCTGCGGCGGTTCATCAAGGACTGGCTCCGGGAGCACCCCGACCGCACGATCGTGCTCACCACGCACTACATGCACGAGGCCGAGGAGCTGTGCGACCGGGTGGCCATCATCGACCGGGGGCGCATCCTGGCCTGCGACACGCCCCAAGGGCTGAAGCGGCGGCTGCAGCGGGAGGCCGTCTTCCGCCTGCGGGTCGCCTCCCTCCCGAACCCCAACGCGATCCTTCGGGGGGTGCGAGGCGTGCGGCGGGTCGCCCACGCCGAGCGGGACGGCCACGTCGAGCTCCAGCTCGTCTTGGACGACGAACACGCCCTGATGCCCGTGCTGGCGGCCGTCCAACGGGCGAACGGACGCCTCCTCTCGCTCGAGAAGCGCGAGCCCACCCTTGAGGACGTCTTCCTGCGGCTGGTGGGCCGCCCCTTGGGCGACGGCCATCCCCAAGCTCAAAACCAAGCTCAAGCTCAAGACCCAGGAGGCCCCCGATGAGCGGCGGAGCGCCCCCCCGATGGACGGTGTTTTGGCGCACGGTCTGGGGGCGGGCCTACCCCCGCGTGGTGGGGCTTCAGCGGGAGAAGAGCTGGCTCCTCTTCGACGTGCTGCTCCCCCTGCTGCAGGTCACGGCGTTCGTCTACATCTACAGGGCCATCCAGGCCCCGCCGGAGTTCACGGGCTTCGTGGTGCTCGGCGGCGCGATGACCGCCTACTGGCTCAACGTGCTCTGGAACATGGCTTCGCAGTTCTACTGGGAGAAGGAGACGGGCAACTTAGAGCTGTTCCTCATCGCGCCGACGTCGCGGATGGCCATCCTGCTGGGGATGGCCCTCGGCGGGCTCGTGGCCACCACCGTGCGGGCCGTGGCCGTCCTCGCCTTGGGCACGCTGATCTTCGGGGTGACGCCCACGGTGGCCGACTGGCCCCAGCTCGTGGGCGTTTTCGTGTTGACGCTCGTGGCGCTCTACGGGCTCGGGATGCTCTTCAGCTCGCTCTTCCTGCTCTTCGGGCGCGAGGCGTGGCACCTCGCCAACCTGCTGCAGGAGCCCGTGTTCCTGCTTTCAGGCTTCTACTTCCCCGTGAAGGCGCTGGGGGTCGCCGTGGCCCTGGCCGCCTCCGTGATCCCGATCACGCTGGGGCTCGACGCGATGCGCCAGCTCCTCTTCCCCGAGATGATGGCCCAGCTCAAGCTCCTGCCCGTGGGCTACGAGCTGGTCGGGCTGGCGGTGTTGAGCGTCGTGTTCCTGTTCGCGGCGCACCGGGCGCTGCGCTTCATGGAGCGGTTGGCCCGCCGTGAGGGGCGCCTGACGCTGAGGGGGCAGTGAGTGAGCGATCAAGCCATGGCCCTCCTCCCGAGAGCGACCGCTCAGGAGAGCTGGCGGAGCTTCAAGACGGCCGCCTGGCTCGGCTGGCAGATCGAATCCAACTGGACCGCCCCCTTCCTGTTCGCCGTCTACTCGATCGTCAAGCCCGTCGCGGGCGCGCTCATTTTGGTGTTCATGTACGTGGTCGTCGCCCAAGGGGGGCTCGACCACCCGCTCTTCCCCCAGATCTTCGTGGGGAACGCCTTCTACATCTACGTGGGCGGGGTGCTCATGGGGGTGAGCTGGGCGGTGATCGACGACCGCGAGCACTACGGGATGCTCAAGTACCTCTACGCCGCGCCGCTCGACATCTACGCGTATCTGCTGGGGCGCGGCGTGGCCAAGGCGATCGTCTCCACCATCGCCGTGGCGGTGACCCTGCTCTTCGGCGCGCTGGCGCTGGGCTTGAAGGTCTCACCCGCGCGGGTGGACTGGGCCTTCCTGCTCGTCGCCTGGGCGCTCGGGCTGCTGGGGCTGGCGTTCCTCGGGGTCCTGCTGGGCGGGGTGACGCTGATCACCGCGCGGCACAACTACTACATCGGGGAGGCCGTGGCGGGCGCGCTGTACCTGCTCTGCGGCGCGGTCTTCCCGCTGGACGTCCTGCCCAAGGGCCTGCAGCTGGTGGGCCAAGCCCTCCCCTTGACGTATTGGCTGGAGGCGCTACGCCGGGCGCTGCTGGGCCGCGGGGCCGGGGCGCTGCTGGCAGGGCTCTCCGACGCGCAGCTGCTGCTGATCCTGGCGGGTTCGACGCTCGCCCTGGCCCTGCTCTCGACGGCGGTCTACCGCCGAGCCGAGCGCCTCGCGAAGGCCAGGGGCCTCCTCGACATGCAGACGATGTACTGAGACCGAGTCGGGGGGCGAGCCACACGGGGCGCTACGCTAGCGCGACCCCCGCCGGGGGACGAGCCCCCAGCCGAGCTTCTCCCGAAGCGTTCGGAAGAAGCCCGCTCGTCCCGGCAGCGCGACCAAGCGCGTCGGATGCCTCGAGCGGCGGACCAGCAACTCGTCGCCGGGCTCGAGGCGCCACACTTTGACCCCGTCGGCCAGCAGCCAGCCGGGGGCCCTCAGGCGGGCGGTGAGCGCCCGCTCGGCCGGCGCGTCGGGCGGGGGGG
>WFPR01000256.1 GCA_015487455.1 Candidatus Bipolaricaulota bacterium | reverse complement strand
CCCTGGAGCGCCCCCACGACCCCCGCGTCCCAGATCGTCACCTCTTCCAGGGCGCGCCGCCCCGCCTTCCCCATCTTTCCCGCCCTCGGCGCGGCGCGCTGGAGGAGGCCCGTGGCGATGAGCAGCAGCCCGATGAGGGCCGTGGCCGCCGCGCCCCAGAGCTCCACCCGAAAGCTGAGCGTCAGCAGCGGCGCGCCCACCATGCCCGTCGCCAGCGTCGAGAGGGCCAGAAAGTCGAGCAGCGCGCGCTCCCGGGGCGGACAGGCGGCGCGCCGCCGCGCCCAGCGGGGCAGCGCCCGCAGCAGCGCGGCCAGCTCCCGACGGAAGTACACGACCACGGCGAGCAGGGTGCCCAGGTGCAGCCAGAGCGCGTACGCGATCGACTCGGCCACGCCCTTCCCGAACAGGTGGAGCTGCAGGAGCGTCAGCACCCCCTCGCTGCTGACGGGCAGCCACTCCGTGACCCCCTGCACCGCCCCCAACAGCAGCGCCTGCCCGAGCCGTTCGTCCATGAGGGCTAAAAGCGCGCGGCGAAGCCGACCAGCCAGAGGCCCTTCCGCCGGGCCAGCTCAACGATCACGGGGACCTTCGACGGGTTGGCGATCTGCAGGCCCACGGCGCCCTGCACCTCGAGCGCCACGCCCTTGCCCCCGGGCTCAGAGAGGCGCAGCAGGGCGCGGACGACGCCGTAGGGCATCAAGGTCCCGAGGGGCCAGCCGGCGTAGACGGCCCCGCCGCTCAGCAGGTCGCCCAGCGGGAACGTCGGCGGGGTCCAGCCTATGGAGATTGCGGGCCGCTCGAGCAGCTGATAGCGCACGTCCCCCATCGCGGCCCAGGGCTGGAGCCGCCGCAGCGGCCCCGTGACCGCGAGCCCGGCGCCCACCCCGACGTCCAGCCGCGGGAGCAGCCCGTAGCGCACGGCGAGCTGAGCCATGAGGCCCTGCGTGCTCAGCTCGGGGTCCCCGCCCAAGCTTAGCCCGAGCCCCCACCAGGAGGCGAACCGCCCCGGCGGCACGGGCTCCGCCCCCGGGAAGGCGTTCAGCAGGGCGCCGGGGGGCGTGGGCGTGGGCGTGAGCGCGGGCGCGGGCGCGGGCGAGAGCGCGAGCACGGGAACGAGCGCGAGCGCGGCGACGACGTCCGGCTTCAGCTTCAGCGGCAGCTTCAGCAGCAGCGGCGGCGCCTCAGGGCGGCTCGGGCGGCCCCCGACGGGTGATGCGGTCGCCATGGCGTTTAGTATAGCGGAGGGTCGGGGCGGGGGAAAGCGGGGAAAGCCCGAAAATCTCCTTGACAAGGGATTTTCGGGCCTCTATAATGCCCGACGACCGGACGCGCAACTTGAACTCAGGCACGACGGGAGTGGATCCGATGCACGAGATGTACGACTTGTTCTCGCGCGAGGCCCAGCAGGTGATGGGCTACGCCACCCAGGAGGCCGAGAACTGGAAGCACGACTACGTCGGGACGGAGCACCTGCTGCTGGCGTTCACCCGGCTGAAGGGCAGCAACGTCTACCGCTTCTTGGAGATCAACGGCGTGACGTACCCCAAGGTGGCCCGCGAGATCGAGAAGGAGATCGGGCCGGGGGACGCGCGGTTCAGCACCGGGCAGCTCCGCCCGACCCCGCAGCTCAAGCGCATCATCCAGATCGCCTACGACGAGGCCCGCCGCTACGGCTACTCGCTCATCAACCCCGAGCACCTGCTGCTGGCGATGCTCGAGGAGGGCGACAGCGTCGCCACCCAAATTCTGAAGCGCTTCAACGTCGACGTCCACAAGGTGCGGCGCTACCTGAGCACCGAGCGGGGGCTGATGGGGAGCCGCGCCCGTCGGAGCGGCGGCGAGGAGAAGCGCTGGAAGGCGTTCGAGTTCGGGCGGAACTTGGTGGAGGAGGCGCGGCAGGGGCGGCTCGACCCCGTGATCGGGCGCGAGAAAGAGATCAATCAGATCATCCAGACGCTCAGCCGCCGGAAGAAGAACAACCCCGCCATCGTCGGGGAGCCCGGCGTCGGGAAGACGGCCATCGTCGAGGGCCTGGCCCAGCGGATCGCGGCCGGTGACGTCCCCGCGCCGCTCCTGGGCAAGGAAATTATCGAGCTGGACATGGCCTCGATGGTCGCGGGCACGAAATACAGGGGCGAGTTCGAGCAGCGCTTGAAGAACCTCGTCAACCAAGTGATCGAGGCGGGGAACGTCATCTTGTTCATCGACGAGCTGCACACGGTGGTGGGGGCGGGCGGCGCCGAGGGCGCCATCGACGCCTCCTCCATCCTGAAGCCCCCCTTGGCCTCGGGGCTCATTCAGGTGATCGGGACGGCCACCCTCGACGAGTATCGCAAGTACATCGAGAAGGACCCCGCGCTCGAGCGCCGTTTCAAGAAGATCCTCGTGGAGGAGCCCTCGATCGAGGCGACGGTCAAGATCCTGAAGGGGCTGCGCCCGCGCTACGAGGCGCACCACCGGGTGAAGATCACGGACGAGGCGCTCTGGGCCGCGGCCAAGCTCTCCGACCGCTACATCACGGACCACTACCTCCCCGACAAGGCGATCGACCTCATCGACGAGACGGCGGCCAAGAAGCGGCTGGAGAGCAGCGCGCCCTCGCCCGAGATCCAGAGGCTGGAGGAGGAGCTGCGCGAGCTCGTCGAGGAGGAGGAGGCGGCCGCCCGCGAGCAGGACTACGAGCGGGCCGCGATGCTCCGCGACCGCCAGGAGGAGCTCAAGCGCCGCCTCCAGGAGCTTCAGCGGGAGGTCCGCGAGGTGGAAGCGGTGGTCACCGCCGACGACATCGCCGAGATGGTCTCGACGTGGACGGGCGTGCCCGTCGGCCACATGAAGATGGAGGAGTCGCAGCGCGTCCTCCACATGGAGGAGGCGATCCACAAGCGCTACGTCAACCAGGAGCACGCCATCAAGGCGCTGGCGCGGGCCATCCGCCGCGCCTACGCGGGCGTCAAGGACCCCAAGCGCCCCATCGGCTCGTTCCTGTTCCTGGGGCCCACGGGCGTCGGGAAGACGTACTTAGCTAAAGTGCTCGCGGAGTTCCTCTTCGGTGACGAGGACGCGATGATCCGCATCGACATGAGCGAGTACATGGAGCGGTTCTCCGTCTCGCGCCTGATCGGCGCCCCGCCCGGCTACGTCGGGTACGAGGAGGGCGGCGAGCTGACGGAGGCCGTCCGCCGCCGGCCCTACTCCGTGATCCTCTTCGACGAGATCGAGAAGGCCCACCGCGACGTCTTCAACATCCTGCTGCAGGTCATGGACGACGGCGTCTTGACGGACGCCCAGGGGCGGCGGGTCGACTTCCGCAACACCGTGCTGATCATGACCAGCAACGTCGGGAGCAAGGCGATCACCGACCGCACCAAGCTCGGCTTCAGCAAGGACGCCGAGGGGGGCCGCCTCAGCTACGAGGAGATCAAGCAGCGGGTGATGGCCGAGGTCAAGGAGCTGTTCCGCCCTGAGTTCCTGAACCGCCTGGACGACATCATCGTCTTCCAGCCCTTGAGCGAGAAGGACGTCGAAGCCATCGCCGACCTCATGATC
Organism: Candidatus Bipolaricaulota bacterium; assembly: GCA_015487455.1. GTDB lineage: Bacteria > Bipolaricaulota > Bipolaricaulia > RBG-16-55-9 > RBG-16-55-9 > S012-72. Next base: position 7,127 of record WFPR01000256.1, on the reverse strand, counting down.
CGGGAGCTGGAGGAGCGCCTCAAGGAGCGGGACATCCACGTCCGGGTGACGCCCGAGGCGAAGAAGGTGCTCATCAAGGAGGGCTTCGACGCCAAGTACGGCGCGCGGCCCATGCGCCGCACCCTCGAGCGGCTCGTCGAGAACCCCGTCTCGGACAAGATCCTGGAGGGCGAGTTCCAGAAGGGCGACCTCATCGTGATCGACGCCCGCGACGGCCAGCTCCGCTTCGAGAAGCACTCAGCCCCGCCGCCCGCCACCGCCGCGAACGCGGATAGAGGGGAGGAGGCGCGGGCCGAGCCCGCCTCGGCCTCGGAAGCCCCGAGGGGATGAGCTACCGCTGCCGCCGATGCGGGTACCGATCGCCGAAGTGGCTCGGCCGTTGCCCCGCGTGCGGCGAGTGGGGGACCTTCGAGGAGCGGCCCGTCGACGCCGTCGTGGGTGAGGGCGCGGAGGGGGGCAGGGCCGCTGCGCCCCCGGCGGCCCCGCAGCCCCTGCGGGCGATCCCCCTGGAGGCCGGGCGCCGCTGGCCCAGCGGGCTTCCGGAGTTCGACCGGGTGCTCGGCGGCGGGGTGCTCCCCGGCTCGGCGGTGCTGTTGGGCGGCGAGCCCGGCGTCGGGAAATCCACGCTGATGCTGCAGGTCGCCGCCCGGCTGGCCCGCGCCCACGGCCCGGTGCTCTACGTCTCGGGCGAGGAGGCCCCGTCCCAGCTCAAGCTGCGGGCGAAGCGCTTGGGGCTCGAGCCCCAGGTGGAGCAGAGGCTCTGGGTGCTCCACGAGCAGCGGGTGGACGCCGTCTGCGGGGTCGTCCGGGCGGAGCGGCCCCGGGCGCTGATCGTCGACTCGATCCAGACGGTCTTCGCCGGGCCCCTCCACGAGAAGGGGCTGGGGACGACCCAACAGGTCGGCGAGGCCGCTTATCGCTTGGCGCAGCTGGCCAAGGCCCAAGGGCTGCCCGTGTTTTTGATCGGCCACGTCACCAAGGGCGGGGAGTTCGCCGGGCCGAAGGCTATCGAGCATTTAGTCGACGTGGCGCTGTATTTGGAGGGCGCCCGCGACGGCGACGTCCGGGTGCTCAGGGCGGTCAAGAACCGCTACGGCTCGACGGAGGAGGTCGGCGTGTTCCGCATGGACGAGCGCGGGCTCGTCGAGGTCGAGAACCCCTCGGAGTTCTTCACGGCGCGGCTCGGGCCGCCGAAGCCCGGCTCGGTGGTCGTCCCCAGCTTGGAGGGGACGCGGCCCATCTTGGTGGAAGTCCAGGCGCTGGTCGTGGGCGCCCGGAGCGCGGTCCCGCAGCGCCGGGCCACGGGGCTCGACCCCAACCGGGTCGCGGTGCTCCTGGCCGTGATCGAGAAGCGCCTGGGGCTGGGCGTCGGCCGCGACGACGTCTACCTCAACGTGGCCGGGGGGCTGACGCTGCGCGAGCCCGCCGTGGACCTGGGGGTCGCCGCCGCGATCGTCTCGAGCTACCGCGATCGCGCGGTCGACCCCGAGACGGTCGTGGTCGGGGAGCTGGGGCTCTCGGGGGAGGTGCGCCGGGTGCGCAAGCTCAAGGAGCGCCTGATCGAGGCGGCCAAGCTCGGCTACCGGCGGGCCGTGGTCCCGGCCGCCGATGTCCCTCAACCCGAGCCGGACGTGGACGTGCGCCCGGCGGCGACGCTCGAGGAGGCCGTGGAGCACCTGGGGCTGTACTAGCGCTGTACTAGATAGCTGAGCTGGGCCAAAAGCGATGACGGAGCGGGAGCGCGAGCGCGAGCGGCGCAAGAACCCGAGCGCCGGGGTCTCGGCGCTCCGGCGCGACGGGGACGACCCGATGATCGAGATCTTGAAGGCCACGGCGCCGGGGACGCCGCTGCGGCAGGCGATCGACGGGATCGTGGAGCTGCGCCGCGGGGGGCTGCTGCTCATCGCCGACGAGGAGAAGGCCAAACGGGTCGTGCAGGCGGGCTTCGAGCTGCACACCAAGATGACCCCCCAGAAGGTCATCGAGCTGTCGAAGATGGACCGGGCGATCGTGCTCGACGAGTCCCTGCAAACCATTTTGTACGCGAACGCGTACTTGGTGCCCGACCCCGGGATCCCCTCGGCCGAGACGGGGACGCGCCACCTCACCGCCGAGAAGGTCGCCAAGCAGCTCAACGCCCCCACGATCGCGATCTCGGCCACCCGCGGGCGGGTCACGATCTACTACGGGCCGCACAAGCACGTGCTGCGCGACGTCCTGACGCTGACGGCCCGCGCCAACCAAGCCCTGCGCATCTTAGAGCAATACCGGGCGACGTTCGACGACCTGTCGCGGGAGCTCACGGTCCTCGAGTTCGAGGGCCGGGTGCTCCCCTACCACGTCGCGAACCTCATCCAGACGGTCGTCCAGATGCTGGCCATCCAGGACGAGATCGAGCGCATCTTCATCGAGCTGGGCGAGGAAAAGGAGCTGATGGAGCTGCAGCTCGACTGGCTGATGCTCGACGTCTTCGACGAGCTGCTGCTCGTCATCCGCGACTTCCAGGCGGACGCGCGCCCGCCCGAGGAGGCGCTGGCGCGCATCCAGGCGCTCTCGCCCGAGGAGCTGCTGCGCCCCGAGAAGATCATGGAGGCGCTGGGCTACGAGGCGAGCGAGGAGCGGCTGGAGGAGCCCCTTCCGTCGCGCGGCTACCGGGTGCTGAGCCAGATCCCCCGCATCCCGATGAGCGTGATCGAGCGCCTGGTCGAGCGCTTCGGCACCCTCCAGCGCATCCTCGAAGCGTCCGAGGAGGAGCTGCAGGAGGTCAAGGGCATCGCCGGGGTCCGGGCGCGGACGATCCGCCTGGGCCTCCAGCGCTTGAAGCGCAGTCTCATGCTCTGGGAGTGATCAAAATGCCGTTCGACGTGCAGGTGGAGTGGGCGAAGCTCCAGGAGGCGGCTCAACATCTTCGGGAGCGCTTGCCTGAGACACCTCGGGTCGGGATCGTGATGGGGTCGGGGCTCTCGGCGGCCCTGGGGGCGCTCGAGGACGAGCTCAGACTCCCTTGGGCGGAGATCCCGCACTTCCCCCGGCCCACGGTCGCGGGCCACGCCGGGGAGCTGACCTACGGGCGGCTGGAGGGCCAGCGGGTGCTGCTGCAGAAGGGCCGCGTCCACTACTACGAGGGCCGCTCGATGCCCGAGGTCGTCTTCCCGGTGCGCCTGATGAAGCTCGTGGGCGTTGAGATTTTAATTCTCACGAACGCGGCCGGGGCGATCAACGAGGCGTTCGAGGTGGGCGACTTCGTCCTCATCACGGACCACCTCAACGCGATGGGGGAGAGCCCGCTGCGCGGGCCGAACCTCGACGAGCTGGGGCCGCGCTTCCCCAATCTGAACGACGCCTACAGCCCCCGGCTGCGTCGGCTGGCCCACGAGGCCGCCCGCGCCGTGGGCCTCGAGCTGAAGGAGGGGATTTATGTTGCGACCCCCGGCCCGATGTACGAGACGCCCGCCGAGATTCAAGCGTACAAGCGCCTCGGGGCGGACTTGGTCGGCATGAGCACCGTGCCGGAGACGATCGCGGCCCGCCACTGCGGCCTCGAGGTGCTGGGGATCTCGTGCGTCACGAACTACGCCGCGGGGATCAAGCCCGAGGCCCGGCCCACCCACGAGGAGGTGCTGGAGGTCACGAAGCGGCGCGAGCAAGATCTAGCGAAGCTGCTCCGGGCGCTCCTGGCCCGACTTTAAGAGCGCGGGCGGGGCGCGCCGCCGCCACTCCTCCTCGAACAGCGGCACGAACGCCCCGGCGCTTCGGGCCACCGTGCGCCCCTGGGCGTCTTGGGCTCGGGCCTCGACCCGCACCAGGCGCCTCCTATGCTCTTCGACGCGGGCCTCCAGCCGGAGGGGCTCGCCGGGCCGCGCGGGCTTGATGAACTTGACGTGCAGCTCGGCCGTCACGCAGAACGCCTGGGCGGCGTACGAGGCGGCCCAGATCGAGACCTCGTCGAGCAGGCTGACCAAGATACCGCCGTGGACGACCTCGGGGTAGCCTTCGTGCTCGCGCCCCGGGGTGAAGTGGGCCGTCACGACCCCGCTCTCAACGTCAAGGCGGGAGACGAGCCCGAGCGCGATCGGGTTGCGCTCCCGGAACCCGCAGACGAAGCACGTCTCGTAGCGCGGCAGCTCGACGAGCATTTTTTGTTTTTAGTTGAAGTTTAAAGCTTGTACCCGATCGTGCGGAGGAACGCCTTGCGCTCTTTCACGTGCTCCTCGGTCTCGATCCCCTTGGCGCGCACGCCGTCGATCACGCCGAGGATCCCGCGCCCCTGCTCCGTCTCGGCCACCACGACCTCCACGGGGTTGGCCGTGGCGCAGTAGATGCGGCAGACCTCGGGCACCATCTTGACGGCGTTCAGCACGTTGATCGGGTAGCAGTCCCTCAGGAAGATCAGGAAGCTGTGACCCGCCCCCAGCTCGAAGGCGTTCCGCTTGGCCAGCTCCGTGAGCTCGGGGTCGGTGCCGCTCCAGCGGACCAAAGCCGGTCCCGACGACTCGCAGAACGCCAGCCCGAACTTGATCCCGGGCACGGACGTCACCAGCGCCTCGTGAAGGTCCTCGACGGTCTTGATGAAGTGCGCCTGGCCCAAGATCAAGTTGATCTCGTCGGGCTTTTGGATCTTTATGGTGAGCAGCTCCATCGGACACCTCCTCACGGCTACAGTTGATCGATCAGCTCCTCCACCGGGATTCCGTGCCTCTGCGCAACGTCTTTGAGCACGTCGCTGACCTAGCCTGGAGGCAGATCCCTGCTGGCGTGGATGGCAATCACGATCGTATGGGATTGCCCTCCAACAGTTTTGCGGAGTTTTAGGTGGCTGCCCCGCTGGCGAACTTCTTTATATCCCAAGCGCTTGAGCAGGGAAACGAGCCGCTTAGCTGGAACTCGCGGCCACTTCGGGGACATGAGCCTGCACCTTCAAGACGACCTCCAGGGGGCCCTCAAGATCTTCCTCCCCTTCGACGTAGAGCTTGGCCGCCTCTTTTACGTTCTTCAGCAGCTCGTCCAGGGAGTCTGCAAACGTGTAGATGCCGCGCTCGGGGGCCCGGGCGCACCAGCTTTCCCCATCCCAGTAAGCGTCAAACTCGATGCGTACCTTGGGCACCGAACTCATCACCCCGCTCGAGTCTACTGCCCTTCACGCCGAGCCGTCAACCGATGGACCACCACGTTGAACCCTTGAGTCCAATTTCGGCATTCACGTTAATGAGTAGCATGAGTAGCAACTTCCTTTAAGGGAAGCTACAATTTCGCGCTTGAGCGCTCAATAACGGCAAGAGTGCGGAAAGTGTAGAAGAAGGGAGCGAGCAACGCTATGGCGCATGGACGGGCGCGAACCCTCGTCGCAACGGCGTTAGTGGCGTTCTTCTTCAGCATGCTGCCGGGGTTCCCCCGGCAGGCGGGTGTAATCGAGAGCGGGACGTTCTTCTTCCAGATCGAGGAGGACGTGGGCGTGGAGGGCTTCGAGTTCGCCCGGCTCGATGACGGCCACCTCAGGCTCACCTCGGAGTTCCAAGCCCTCTCGGAGCAGCTGGTGCTGGACTTCGGCACGGACAAGCTCTTTACTCAAGAGATCGTGCTCACGCCCGATTTCAGCCTCGTCTCGTACAAGCTCGACTCCGACACGGAGCGCGGCACGGTCCGCGTGGAGGTGACCGTGGAGGGCGGGGTGGCCACCATGCGCGTCGAGTTCGAGAGCCCCCAGGGCGAGCGCGAGTCGGGCGAACGCCAGGTGATCTTGGAGGACGAGGTCCTCACCACGGGGATCGCGGCCAGCCAGTTCTTCCTGATGCAGGAGTTTTTGAACAGAAAGCTGGAGCTGGCCGAGGGCGAGTCGCGGACGCTCCTGGCGTTCGACCCCACGGACGTCGAGGAGCCCTTCGTGGAGCTGACGTTCACCCGCCTGAGGCCCGTCCTGATCGAGGACACGCGCACCAAGCGGCGGCTCAAGGCCGCGCGCGTGGCCGTGGAGCAGGAGGAGTTCCGGGTGGAGCTGCTGGCCTGCGCCGAGGCCGTCGACGCGGAAACGGAAGCCACGGAGCCCTGCCCGCGGGCGGGGCGCTTCCTGGGCTTCCTCTCGAGCACGGCGACGCTGGCCGGGGTTCAGCTCGAGGACGCGCCGGGCGGCGGGGCTCGGGTCGTGAAGGTAGAGCCCGGCTCGTTCGCGGCCCAGGCGGGGCTCCGGCCGGGCGACGTCATCACCCACATAAACGGCGTCGAAGTGGAGGACGCGCGGGCGCTTCGCGCCCTCATTCGATTCCTCGACCCCGACGAGCCCGTGACCCTCACCGTGCGGCGCGACGGGCAGACCCTTGAGCTCACGGTGCGCCTGAGCGGCTCCCGGCTGCTCGTCTTCCGCTTTGACGTCTTCGAGGGCGGCTTCGCGATCCTGGGGGAGGCCCCTTAAAATGGGCACGAACGGCGCGATCGTGCGGGCTGAGGACCTCGTCAAGATCTATCGCATGGGCCGCGTCCACGTGAGGGCCCTCGACGGGGTCACGCTCGCGATCGCGGAGGGCGAGTTCTTAGCGATCATGGGGCCGTCGGGCTCGGGGAAGAGCACCCTGATGCACCTCATCGGGTGCCTCGATCGGCCGACCTCCGGGCGCCTTTGGGTCGATCATCAGGACGTGACGCGCCTGCGCGACCGTCAGCTCGCCCACCTCCGGGGGCGCACCATCGGGTTCGTCTTTCAGAGCTTCAACTTGATCCCGCGGATCACGGCGCTGGAGAACGTGTTGCTCCCGATGAGCTTGGTGGGCAAGATCCCCAAGCCCGAACGCCGGAAGCGCGCCCGGGCGCTGCTGGAGCGGGTGGGGCTGGGCCATCGATTGAACCACCTGCCCACGGAGCTGTCGGGGGGCGAGCAGCAGCGGGTCGCGATCGCCCGCGCGCTGGCGAACGACCCGAAGCTGCTGCTGGCCGACGAGCCGACGGGCAACCTCGACACCCAAACGGGGCGCGAGATCTTGAAGCTCTTCCGGGAGCTGCACCGGGAGGGGCGCACGATCGTCGTGGTGACCCACGATCCTGAAGTGGCGGGGTACGCCGAGCGGGTCGTTCACCTGAGGGACGGGCGGATCGAGGGCGTCGAGGGGAACGCCTGTCTCTTATACACATCTGACGCT
>WFPR01000255.1 GCA_015487455.1 Candidatus Bipolaricaulota bacterium | reverse complement strand
GCGCTCACCTCACCTCACCCGCCCGACGCCCCCTCGTCGGCCTCGGGCCAGCCCTCGGCCCCGATGAGGGGCAGGAAGCTGCAGTCGACGAGCCTCTGCTCAAGATAATTGTCCCCGCGCCGCCGGACGAGCACGATCTTCTGGACGTGCCGCTCGCCGACGGGGAGGACCAGCCGCCCGCCGTCGGCCAGCTGCGCCTTGAGCGACGGCGGCACCCTGGGGACGCTCCCCGAGCCGACGATCGCGTCGTAGGGGGCGTGCTCCGGCCAGCCGAGCGTCCCGTTCCCCAGCTTGAAGTGCACGTTCGTGTAGCCCATCGCCGTCAGACGGGCCCTCGCCTTCTCGAACAGCACCTTGGAGCGCTCGACGGTGTACACCTCACGGGCCAGGCGGGCCAGCAGCGCCGTCTGCCAGCCCGAGCCCGTGCCGATCTCGAGCACCCTGTCCGTGGGCTTCAGCTCGAGCTTCTCGAGCATGTAGGCCACGATGTACGGCTGGGAGATCGTCTGGCCGTCCTCGATGGGCAGGGGACGGTTCTCGTAGGCGTGGGGCTTGACCTCCTCGGGCACGAACTCGTGGCGGGGGACCTCCTCGATGGCGGCCAGCACGCGCTCGTCCCGGATGCCCTGGAGGCGCAGCGCCTCGACGAGCTCCCGACGGGCTTGGGCGAAGGCGCGCTCCGGGTCCCAGCGTTTTTGGTCTGAATCTTGGGCGGCCATGGGCGATCGCGGCCCATTGTAGGCGCGGGGGACGGCCCGTTTCAACGCGCTCAGGGACGATCAGGCGCGCTCCAGCTCCCGGCGCAGCCGGAGCTTGACCTCGCGGCGGCGCCGGGCCTCCTCGTAGCGCCGCTTCTCCTCGGGCGTCTCGGGGATCACGGGCGGGACGGGCGTCGGGCGCCCCTGCTCGTCGAGCGCCACGAACGTCAAGTAGCCGTGGGTGGTGAGCCGCCGCTCGCCCGTCAGGGGGTTCTCGGCCTCGATCCAGACGCCGACCTCCATCGAGGTGCGGTGGACGTAGTGGACGGCGGCCCGGATGATGGCCCACTCCCCGATGTGGATGGGCGAGAGGAAGCTCAAGTGGTCGATCGAGGCCGTGACGACGGGCCTTCGGGCGTGGCGCATCGCCGCGATCGCCCCCGCCGTGTCCATCCAGGCCACGACCGTCCCGCCGAAGACGGTGCCCAGCGCGTTCGCGTCCTGGGGGCGCACGACCTGCACCATCTCGACCGACGACTCGCGGACGGGCTTCCCCTTGCCCTTGCCCTCGCCTTCGCCCTTGGGCTCAAGCTCGTCCCGGACCATGGGCGGCGCTTAGGGCTTATTGTACGCCGCGGCGCGCGGCCCGTCGATCCAGCTCGTTGTGGACCAGCACGATGCACTGGTCCGCGTGGAGCACCACGGGGCCCACGCTCAGCTTGGGCAGCTTAAGCGCTTGAAGCAGCACTTCTTCATCGGGGGTGAAGTTGCGGTGGTCGCTCAGCACGAACGCGACGGGCTCGCCCAGCTCCACGGCCCGAACGTCCCGCCCCCGCTCGTCCAACACGTACAGCGTGAAGCCGCGGGCCCTCAGCTCCTCCAGGACGCTTTTCAAGGTCCCGAAGCGGGCGGAGACGCCGGGGGTGCTCCGCGCCCGGCCCGCGTGCGGGTCCGCCCGAAGGGCCGCCAGCGCGTGCTTGATGAGCGCGGCCGTGCTCCGCTCGTCGGGGTTTAAGCGCTTAAGATGCGCGCCCTCGAAGCGAATCACGACTTGATCGCGAACGACCAAAAAGACCTCGACGTCCGTGCGGAGGCCGTGCGAGACGCAGAACGCGCTCGTGACGCATCGGGCCAGGACGTCGAGCCGCCCGGCGCCCCCCGGAAGATCGTTGAGCGTGAAGTCGGGCGTCGTGGGCTGGGTGTGCCCCACGACCACGAAGGCGCGCTTGGTCTCGCCCATGATTGCGTCTAGGGATCAACCCCGCCAGTAGTCGCGGGTGAGCAGCACGAGCACGGGGAAGATCTCGAGCCGTCCGAGCCACATCAGGAACGCCAACAGGAGCTTGGAGGAGTCGGGGAGCCAGGCGTAGGAGGCCATCGGGCCGACGAGCCCGAACCCCGGCCCGACGTTCCCCAGCGAGGCGGCCACGGCGCTCACGGCGTCGAGCACGGGGACGTCCAGGTCGTGGCGTTCCAAATCGAGCATCAGCAGGATCGAGCCCAGCGCGAAGAGCGTGACGTACAAGATGGCGAAGGCGGTCACCCCCCGCAGCGCCTCCTCGCCGATCACCCGGGAGCCCAAACGAATGGGGAGGACGGCCTGGGGGTGGAGGACCCGGCGCACCTCGCGCAGGAGCAGCTTGAAGATGAGCAGGGTGCGGACCAGCTTGATCGAGCCGCCGGTGCTCCCCGCGCTCCCGCCGAGGAACATCAGCGCCAACAGCAGCAGCTTGGCCGCGGAGTCCCACTCGTCGAAGTCGGCGCTGGCGTAGCCCGTGGTCGTCATGAGGCTGGCCACCTGAAAGGCGCTGTGGCGCAGCGCCTCCTCAACGGGGTAGAGGCGCACCAGGTCGAGGAAGAGCAGCAGCGTGACCGTCCCGAAGACGGCCACGTAGAAGCGGAACTCCTCGTCGCCCCAGAGGGTGGCGCCCAGGCGCCGGGGGCGGCGCAGGGCGCGGTAGAGCAGCGCGAAGTTCGTCCCGCCCAGCAGGATGAACGGGATCACGGCCCACTGCGTCAGGGGCGAGAACGCCCCGAGGCTCTCGCTTCGGGTGCCGAAGCCCCCCGTCGAGAGCGTGGTGAACGTGTGGGTCAGGGCCTCGTAGAACGAGAGCCCCGTCAGCATCAGCACCCCGAGCTCCGCGGCGCTCAGGCCCGCGTAGACCTTCCAGAGGGCGCGGGCCGTCTCCCGGATGCGTGGTGTGAGGCGCTCGACCTCGGGGCCGGGCAGCTCGGCCTCCATGAGCGGCCGGCCGCCGACGGCCAGGCGCGGCAACACCGCGATCGCCAGCACGATGATGCCCATCCCGCCGAGCCACTGGGACATCGCCCGCCAGAGCAGCAGCGAGCGGGGCTGCCCCTCGAGGTCGGACAGCACCGTGGCCCCCGTCGTCGTGAAGCCCGACATCGACTCGAAGAAGGCGTCGACGGGGCGAAGGGCCCCCAGCAGCACGTAGGGCAGCGCCCCCACGGCCGCGAGGACCAGCCAGCTTACGCTCACCACGAGGAACGCCTCCCGGGTGCGGAGCTCGCGCCCCTCGCGGGTCAGCAGCCGCAGCAGCCCCCCCAGGCCCACCGTGAGCGCCAGCGAGGCCCCCCAGGGCCAGATCGCCTCCCCGTACAGCAGGGCCGCGAGCAGGGGGACGAGGAACGCCAGCCCGAGCCACGGCAGCAGCACGGCGATCAGGTGCAGCCCCGAGCGCACGTCGACGGCCAGTCGCATCGCGAGGCGGAAGGCTCAGAGGAGCTTCTCGACGTCGGCGACGGCCTCCTTCTTCGCGAAGACGATCACGCGGTCCCCGGGCCGGAGGCTCACCGCGCCGTCGGGGATGATCACGTCCTTGCCGCGGACGACCGCCCCCACGATCGCCCCCTGGGGGAAGGCCGCCTCCTTGAGGGGCACGCCCACCAGCGGGCTCCGCTCGGAGACCGTGAGCTCCAGCACCTCGGCGCGGTCGCCCTCCAGGATCGACATCCCGGCGATGCGGCTCTTGGTGAACCTCAAGATCTCCTCCGCGATGATCGTGCGGGCGCTCACGGCCACGTCCACCCCGACGCGCTCGAAGATCTCGATGTAGTCGGGGTCGGCGACCCCCGCGATCACCCGCTTGACCCCCAGGCTCTTGAGCAGCAGCGCCGAGAGGAGGTTCTTCTCGTCCTTGTCCATGACGCTCACGCCGACGTCGCACTCCCCCAGGCGCTCCCGCTCGAGGAAGTCCAGGTCCGTCGCGTCGTTCTGGAACACCTGGGAGCGGGGGAGCTGCTCGGCGAGCCAGCGGCTCCGCTCGGGGTCGGCCTCGACGACCTTGGGGCGCAGCCCCCGGCGCTCGAGCGTGAGCGCCAGACGATACCCAATGCGCCCGCCGCCCAAGATGACGACGCTCTGGGGCAGGGGCCGCCCGGAGGCCCGGCGGCTCAGCCTGTCGATCGCCTCGGGGGTCCCGACCCCGACGAGGTGGTCGCCGGGCCGGATCACGTCCTCCCCGCCGGGGATGATCACCTGCCGCCCCCGGATGAGGCTCACGATCCTGGCGCCGGGGGGCAGCTCCGGCGCCAGCGCCCTCAAGGGGCGGCCTGCTAGCGGGGAGCCCTCCTCGATCAGCAGCTCGACCATGAGCACCCGCCCCTCCACGAAGGTGTGGATCTCGTGGGCGGCGGGCACCCCGATGAGCTGGGCGATCTTCTCGCTCGTCAGCAGCTCGCTGCAGACCATGAAGTCGACGCCCAGGCGCCCGCGCTCCCAGGTCTCGATGTACTCGGGGTCGTGGACGCGGGCGATGGTGAAGGCCGCGCCCAGGTGCTTGCTCCCCGCGCAGGCCACGATGTTGACCTCGTCGACGTCCGTCGAGGCGATCACCAGGTCGGCCTTGTCGACCTCGGCCTCCTGCAGCACCTTGAGGCTGGCGCCGTTCCCCTGGATGGCGAGCACGTCGTACTGCTGGAGCAGGGCCAGGCGCTGGGCCGAGCGCTCGATCACGACGACATCGTGGTCGCGTTGCAGCTCGCGCGCGATGCTGCGCCCGACCTGACCGGCCCCGATGATGACCACTCGCATTGCGATCCCCGGCAGAACGGCCTATTGTAGGGCCATCGCCCAAAAGCGTCAAACGGGGTCGGGGCCTGCGCTACGAGCCCGCTACCCAACGGCTTCATGCTTGTGAAGGGGAGTGATGAGGGTGCCGAGCGAGGTAGCGCTCAAAGACATGACGGCCTTGAAAGGCGAGCCCCCCTGCCACGGCGATGGCGATGGCCATCGCCGTGTAGACGACTCGAACCCCTACGAGATCGATGAGCACCCCAGCCAGAGGGAGCACGATGGCTCGGGGAAGTTCGATCACCGTGCTGACCCACGTGAAGACCCGCCCCCGGTAGGCGCTCGGCACCATTTGCTGGAGCAAGGAGAGTCTGGGGATGGACAGGACGCTGTTGAACCCGCTCCGGAGCAGGACGAGCCCAGCGGCAACCCACAACGACGGGGCCCAGCCTAAGAACAGGGTGGTGATCCCCATGGCGAGGTATCCTAGGGCCATGACGGTCGCGGCTTGTCGATCCTGGGCCGCCCTCCCCACGAGAAACGCCCCCGCGGCCAAGCCTACGGTGGTCAGGGCTTGAAGCAGGCTATATCCCACGCTGCTGGCGCCGAGCTCCTCCTTAGCCAGGATCACCAGGGCCACAGGGGCTGGGGCAAACCCGATCGTCCCGACCAGGCCGATGGCCATGTAGAGCCAGAGGGGTTTCTGGTCGCGCAGGTAGAGGAATCCCTCCCAGAGGCTCTTGAAATAGCTGGGGCGGGTCTCCCGGACGGGGTTCCCCTTCCCCTCACGCCTCGTTGAGGGCTTCAGGGAGGGCGGCCACGGGAGACCCAGGATCAGGAGTCCCGATAGCAGGAACGTGACGGCGTTGGCCCAAAAAGGCGTGAAGATGTTCCCGGTCGCCATCAGGATCCCCCCTAAGCCGGATCCGACGATGCGCCCCAGATGCAGGGTGGTGTGGATCAAGCCGTTCGCCGAGGTGAGGCGTCCCTCCCCAACGGCATCGGGGAGCACCGAGGCGTAGGCCACGGCAAACAGCTGCGTGAGGATCGAGTGGAGGAGGGTGATCAGAAGGACCCCGGGAAGCCCATAGAGGAGGAAGACGACGGGGATCAGCGCGGTCAAGATGGCCCGCAGCCCATCGCTCAGGAGGAGGAAGACCTTCCGGTTCGTCCGATCGATGAAGGCCCCCAGGAGCGGACCGACCAGCATAGGGGGAGCAAGCAGGGCGAATCCTATCAAGCCTACCCAAAGCCCTGAGTTGGGACCTTGGCTGGCCAACCAGAGCAAGGCGATGAGCTGAGCCGCATCGCCGACGCTCGAGATGGCTCGACTCCCCCATAGCCATTTAAAGGCGGGAATTTCCAGAAAAAGAGAACGGTAGTTGCCCTTCCCTGACGGGGGAGCCGCTTTCATCCTGACTTAGTTGTTAAGTCGAATAGCCAACGAAGATCCAACCCCACTTTAGCAGCGGGCAACTTTACCATCACTCTAATTGAGAAGCACTTTTCCTAGGAGGCTAAGCTGGCTTCCTTAGCAGCGGAGCCCAAAATCGGATGAGGTAGGTTCATGAATTCTCGACGATAAACAGCTTGTAGTCTCTCATATTGCTCCTCATCCATGGACTCACGCAGGTCGATCCAGGTCCGAATAAATTCCCTTTCTACAGCCTTTATGACTTCGAGGCGTCGTTCGATAAGCTGTTCGACCTTTGTAAGGTCAACGTGGCGCTTAAGGAGCTCTCGGTCAATTTCCTGCCCTATATGTACGATCTGCTCCGCGAATTGGATATACTGCTCCCTCCAACGTTTTACCTTCTGAAGGATATTCTGGATTTGTTCCGTGGAAAGCTCGAGCTCTTCGAAATAAGCAAGCGCTCTGGTAGCTAACTCGGGTGTAGCTATGGACATTATTGGTGTTATATCATGGTTCAAATCACACATATCTTTCACCTCTAAAGAGCTATGATATCCCGAATCCCTTCCATTGTCAACCCCTGAGTCATCTGTGCTAAGAGCCGCGCTGAGGCTCGGGGTGGGGAGAGCCTCGCGAGCTCAACAGGCTGGGGTTGCCGCCTTGATGCCTTTGGGCTACCCTCAACGGGCCATGAGCACGAGCTTTCTCGAGAAGCTGCGCTCGAGCGCCGCCAAGAATCGGAGCTGGCTCTGCGTGGGGCTCGACCCCGACCCGGAGCGCCTGCCCGAGCCGCTGCGCGATCGGCCCCTCCTCGAAGCGCTCGAACGCTTCCTGCGCGCGATCGTGGAGGCCACCTACGACCTCGTCTGCGCCTACAAGCCGAACAGCGCCTTCTACGAGGCCCTCGGCCCGGAGGGCCTGGCGCTGCTGCGGCGCCTCGTCCGCGAGATCGTCCCCGGGCGCATCCCCGTGATCCTCGACGCCAAGCGCGGCGACGTCGCGTCGACGGCCCGCCTGTACGCCCGCGCCGCCTTCGACGTCGTAGGGGCGGACGCCGTGACCGTGAGCCCCTATCTGGGTTTCGACGCCGTCGAGCCCTTCCTGCGCTACGGCGACCGCGGCGTGTTCCTGCTCTGCCGCACCTCGAACCCCGGCGCCCGGGAGTTTCAAGATCTGCCCTGCGACGGGGGGCCGCTGTATCAGCGCGTGGCCGAGCGGGCGAGGGCGTGGCGGGCCCAAAGCCGAGCCGAGCTGGGGCTGGTCGCGGGCGCGACGTACCCCGAAGAGCTCGCGGTCGTGCGGGGGATCGTGGGAGAGGAGACGTTGCTGCTGGTCCCCGGCGTCGGCGCCCAGGGAGGTGATCTTGAGCGGGCCGCCCGGGCGGCCGCGAACGCTCAGGGGGAGAACGCGATCCTCGTGGCGGCGCGGAGCGTGCTCTACGCCTCCGGCCAAAGGGACTTCGCGGAGGCCGCGCGGCGGGAGGCCGAACGCTTGAGGGCCTCGATCCAACGAGCCCTTGCTTGATTGAGCGTAAAGCTGACGGCGATGGTGAGCGACGAGGCGCTGCTGCGAGCGGCGCTTCAAGCCCGGGAGCGGAGCTACTGCCCGTACTCGCGATTTGCCGTCGGGGCGGCGCTGCTCGCCGCCTCGGGTGGGATCTACACGGGCGCGAACGTCGAGAACGCCTCGTACGGGCTCTCGATGTGCGCGGAGCGCGTCGCGCTGTTCCGGGCCGTGGCCGCGGGGGAGCGCTCGTTCCTCAAGCTCGCGATCGTGGGCGGACCGGCCGGGCGCGCGCCCGAGGCGCTCTGCCCGCCCTGCGGGGCGTGCCGCCAGGCGCTCTTCGAGTTCGCCCCCGACCTCGAGGTGCTCCTGGGGACCGCCCGGGGGATCGAAACGCGCTTCCCGCTGCGGAATCTGCTCCCGGAGCCCTTTGAGCTGTAGCGCTCCCGGACCCCACCTCTAAGCTCTAATCCCCGTTTGCAGGGGATCTTTCCCGTGTGCTAGCATACGCACGTCCTCTTGCGCCCCGAGGGCGTACATCTGCGTCTGAAACCCGAAGAAGACTTCAGAGAAAGGGGAAATCGCGATGCAGCAGTCGACGGCAGAGGCGGGAAAGGCGGAGTGGGGGCAGGCGGGCCCCCAATCCCAGGAGCTTCTCAAGCGCAAGGAGCGGGTGGTCGCCCCGGCGTGTACCTCGCTGGCGCCCTTCATGATCGCGGAGAGCCGCGGCGCCGTGGTCCGCGACGTCGACGGGAATGAGTATTTGGACTTCACGGGCGGCTGGGGCTGCCTCATCG
>WFPR01000254.1 GCA_015487455.1 Candidatus Bipolaricaulota bacterium | reverse complement strand
GGAGAGGGAGAAGAGGGGGCCTCGAGCCCGAGCCGCGTCAACGACCAAAGCGGGCGTCTGAGCGTCTTCTTCAACGACCCGTGGGGGCGCGAGGACGCGCTCGCCGCCCAGCTCATCAAGGCGTTGGACGCCGCCCGGGCCCGCCTGGACGCGGCCGTCTATCGCGTGACGGCCCCCGCCGTTCTCGACGCGCTGGCGCGGGCCTGCGACCGCGGCGTACGCGTCCGGCTCGTCCTGGAGCGCGACCCCGTCAACGCGGACGTCGAGCTTCCGGGGTGCGTCGAGGTGCGCTGGGACGACAACCCCCGCTTGATGCACCACAAGTTCGCGATCGTCGACGGACGCATCGTCTGGACGGGGTCGGCCAACTGGACGTCGGGCAGCCTCTACCACGACGCGAACGACGCCCTGAGGATCGAGAGCCCGAGGCTCGCCCGCGCTTACGAGCTCGAGTTCGAGGAGATGTTCGCCCGTGGGCGCTTCGGCCCCGAAAAGCGCGACCTGAACGACGAGCGCTTCGCCGTCGCGGGCGTCCCCGTGGAGGCGTACTTCTCGCCGAGCGACCGCCCCCGGGCGCGGCTGCTCCGGCTCCTGCGCGAGGCCCGGCGCTCGATCGCCCTGGCGCTCTTCACCCTCACGGACGACGAGCTGTATAGAGCCCTCAACGAGGCGCGGGCGCGCGGCGTGACGGTGGACGCCGTCTGGGACTTCACCGCGCTCGACGGCTGCCTGTACGCTGAAATTGACGAGCTGTTGGCCGAGGGGGTCGGGGCGGTCGACGCGCTGCCGGGGCTGCTCCACCACAAGTTCGCCGTCGTCGACGAGCGGGTCGTCGTCACGGGCTCGGCCAACTGGTCGAAGAGCGGCATGACGCGCAACGACGAGAATCTGCTCGTCATTCGCGACGAGGCGATCGCGAGGCGGTATCTTGAGCGCTTCGCGGCGCTCAAGGGGGACGCCGAGCGCTACGAGACGAGCGCGGAGGTCCCGCCGCGCCCGGAGCGGCGGCCCTTCGCCGTGGCGCGGGCCGCGGCGCTCCTCCTGTGGCGGCCCAAGGCGCTGGGCGTCGTCGAGCGCTACGAGATCTGCCGCCTCGACCCTCGAGCTCAAGCTCGGGGTCGGGCTCAGGGCCGAGGGCGAGAGGGGTGCGAGCGCGTTGATTTTGCGCCGGGCTGGGCCTGGTACTTCATCGATCGGGCCGTCCAACCCGGCCGGGCGTACGCGTACCGGCTGCGGGCGCAGGCCCCCGACGGCGCGTGGTCCCCGTACTCCGACGTCGTGAGGGTCGAGGTGCCCGAGGGGATCCCCACGCTCACGGCCGAGGAGGCGGAACGCGAGCTGCGGCGCTACGAGGGGCGGGTGGTGAC
Source organism: Candidatus Bipolaricaulota bacterium (assembly GCA_015487455.1). Taxonomy (GTDB): domain Bacteria; phylum Bipolaricaulota; class Bipolaricaulia; order RBG-16-55-9; family RBG-16-55-9; genus S012-72. The sequence goes on along the minus strand of WFPR01000254.1, from coordinate 19,442 downwards.
GGTGCGCTTCACCGTCCAGAACCGCCCCCGGCTCAGCCGCGCCGGCCACGTCTTCCTCAACGCCGGGGGGCGGGACGAGCGCGAGACGGACTTTACGGCCTTCATCCCCAGCTGCGCGCTGGAGCTGGGGCGGTTCGACGGCAGCGGCCTGGACCTCTTCGCGCTCCAAGGGCGGACGATCGCCGTGACGGGCGAGCTGCAGGAGTACAACGGGCCGGAGATCGTCGTCACGGGACCATGGCAGATCGAGCTCGTGGACGGGAGCGAGGGGATCGAGTAGTGAGGAAGCGAGAAGGAGACGGGGATGGAAAAAGATGAAAACGGCGGCCCTGGGGGCGGGGGCCGCCGGGGATAGGTGGAGGGCAGTTCGCTCCTGCCGCGGCCCTTCCGGAGGCGAGAAGGGCCGCTCTCCCTAGGGGTCGCGGTTGCCAAGGGGGCGGCAACCGCGTTGAGCATTATAGGGGCCTTGGGGGCAAGTCTGACAGGCGGACGCGGGCGGACGCGGGAGCGAATTGAGGGGGGAGGCATGGTCTCGGAGCGGGATCTCCAGGCGCTGGAGGCGCAGCTGGGGCGACCGCCCCGGGGCGTCCTGGCGATCGAGCGCCGCTGCCCCGCGGGGCACCCCCAAGTGATTCGGGTTTACCCGCTGATCGACGGGGAGCCCTTCCCGACGCTCTTCTGGCTCACGTGTCCCGAGATCGTCAAGCAGATCTCGCGCCTGGAGCACGAGAGCTGGATCCGGAAGCTCGAAGAGCGGATCGCGCGGGACCCCGAGTTCCGTCGGCGCTATCACGAGGCCCACAAGGCGTACATCGAGGAGCGCTGGCGGCAGCTCACCGAGCGCGATCGGCGCCGGATCGAGGAACAAGGGCTCTTGGACGTCTTCCGGAAGCGGGGCATCGGGGGGCTCAAGAGCTGGGACGCCGTCAAGTGCCTGCACATGCACTACGCGCACTTCAAGGCGCGGGGGCAGAACCCCATCGGGGCGTGGATCGAGGCGAGCTTCGAGATTCGGGAATGCCGGGAGGACGCCCGGGGCTGAGGCCCGTCACCCGCCGGGCGCCGGGCGTCGGACCGCCTCCCGCTTCACCCGTTTCGAATGTCCTTCAGCCTGGGGTCCCTTGGGTTGACGGCGAAATCGCGCCTTCAGTAAGATGGAGCCAGCTCGCGAGGGAGAACGCGACATCGACCCGAAGCCGAGCCCCATCGACCAAACAGGACAAGGAGCAAGGAGGAAGAGAGGACGCCATGGGACGTGTCATCGCGATCGTGCTGGTGCTGGCCGCGCTGGCCCTCGTCGGCTTCTCGCTCTTCGGCCCCAAGTCCCCCGCCTCGGGATCGGGCCCGCAGTCGCTCAAGCGGGAAGCCAGCATCACCCTCACGGAGTACCAGCTCAACCCCGACCGCATCTACGTGAGGGGCGGCCGGGTGAAGCTCACCTTCACGAACCAGGGCCGCATCCTCCACGGCATCGAGATCTACGACCCCGTGGAGAAGCGCGTGGTGGCCAGCATCAACATCATCCGCATCGGCGAGAGCGAGACGATCTGGGTGGATCTCGTCGCGGGCCGACGCTATCAGATTTACGACCCCACCTGGCGCAACAAGGGCATGGAGGGGGTCATCATCGCGAGGTGATCGGGGCTTCGATCGGGCCCCCGCCCAACACCCGCTCCCCCTGGTAGAAGACGGCCAGCTGGCCCGGCGTGACCGCCCGCTGCGGCGCGTCGAAGAGCACCCGCACCCGGGTCGCGCTCAAGCGCTCCAGCGTCGCCGGGACGGCCGGACCGCGATAGCGGACCTTCACCTCCACGCGGACGCGCCCCTCGGCCCTCAGCGCCTCGGGCTCGTAGATGAGGTGCACCTCGTCGGCGATCAGCCCCTCGGCGTAGAGCGCCTCCTCCGGGCCGACGACGACGCGATTGCGCTCGACGTCAAGGGCCACGACGTAGAGCCGCTCCTTGGCTGAAATCCCCAGTCCGCGCCGCTGGCCGATCGTGTAGAAGGCCAACCCTTGGTGCCGCCCGAGCACCCGGCCCTCCAGGTCGACGATCTCCCCGGGCTTGAGCCCCCCGTTGAGGCGCGCCTTTAAGAACCCCTGCAGATCGCCTCGGGGCAGGAAGCACAGGTCTTGGCTCTCGGGCTTGCGGGCGGCCACCAGCCCATGCGCCTCCGCGATCCTCTTGATCTCAGCCTTCTCGTGCTCCCCGATGGGGAGCAGCAGTCGGGAGAGCTGCTCCTGCGTCAGCCCGTAGAGGAAGTAGCTCTGATCTTTGAGGGCGTCCCGGCCCTTGAGGAGATAGAACGTTCCCGAGTCGGGGTCGCGGCGGACGCGGGCGTGGTGGCCCGTGGCCAAATAGCCACATCCCAGTTCGTCGGCCAGCTCCAGGAGCTTCGGGATGCGCACGAGGCGGTTGCACCGCCCGCAGGGGCTGGGCGTCCGCCCCCGGGCGTACTCCTCGACGAAGGGCTCCACGACGCCCTCGAAGAACGCCTGCCCCGCGTCGACGAAGTGGTGCTCGATCCCCAGCTGCTTGGCGACGAGCTTGACCTCCAAAGAGCAGCAGCCGTTGTAGGGCTCCTGCCGCCCCTCGTACGACCATAAGTTCAGCGTGGCCCCGATGACCTCGTAGCCCTGCTCCTTGAGCAGCAGGGCGGCCACCGAGCTGTCCACGCCGCCGCTCATCGCCACCAGCACGCGCCCCTTGCCGCCCATGGCGCCACCGCACAGTATAGCGCGATGGGCGCGAAAGGTCCCGCCGTTTGAGTTGACAGCGGCGCGAGCATCGCGTATATAGACGCGGGGTCAACATCATGAAGCTCTTCGTCTGGATGCTCGTCCTCGTCGCCGCCGCGCTCGGGTTGTTCGTCGGGCTGGTCGCCCTGCAGCCCGTGGCGCCCCCCGGGCCCGGGCCTGAGCCCGCACCCGCGCTGACCCCGCCCCCCGACGAACCCGAGGAGGGCGGGGCGAAGGGCCCCCTCATCCCACCGGAGATCGAAGGCTTTCGGCTGAAGCAGCTCGAGCGCGTCGAGCCCCAGTTCGAGGGGGAGCGGTTCTCGGTGCACGCCACGTTCGAGCCCGCTCCGGGCTCGCCGTTCGCCGACGTCGTCGAGAGCGTCGGCGTCTCGGTCTTCCAGCTGACCACGCCCCTGGCGGCCGACCACGTCCTGCCGCTGTTGGCCCTCGGCGAGCCCGCGGACGTGGCCCTGGAGCTGGACGGGGAGCCCTACACGGTGCAGGCCTTCGTCGACGGGGAAGCCGGGCTGGCCGGGGCCCTCTGGCGGGAGGGGACCCGCGTCTACTACGTGCTGGTCGCGGGCCGGCCGGGCGCGCCGGGGGAGGCGCTGCGGGACGCCGCCCTGACGGTGGCCCGGGCCGTGCTGCAACAGGAGCAGGGGAAGGAAAAGGCGCAAACGGAGACGGAGGCGGAGACAAAGATCCCGGCGCCGTCGATGATAGAGACCCAGACGCCGTCGACGAAGCCCGAAGCCAAAGGCGAGAGCGAGGACGAAGGGGAGGAAGAGTAACGATGTCCGAGCCGACGCCGATCACCAAGGACCCGAAGGAGGTCGTCAAGCTCTTTCGTGAGATGGGGCTGGTGGGCGCGGGGGGCGCGGGCTTCCCCACGTACTTCAAGTACATCAAGCCCACGCCCATCCTGATCGTGAACTGCGAGGAGGGGGAGCCCGGCTACGAGGCCGACAAGCTCCTCCTGCGCAAGTACGCCGACGAGTTCAAGCTCATCTTCGACGCCCTCTACGAGATCTTCGGGTTCGAGAGGATCGTCATCGGGGCCAAGGAGAAGGACAAAGAGCTGCTCGACCCCCTCAAGGAATCGCACGGCTTCGAGATCGTGTACACGCCGTCGAAGTACGGCTTCGGGGAGGAGCGCTGGCTGACCAAGGCGGTCACGGGCCGGGAGGTCCAGGGCCGGGCGCTCCCCGCCACCGTGGGGGTGACCGTCAACAACGTCGAGACGGTCTTCAACATGTATCGAGCGCTGTTCCTGGGCGAGCCCGTGCTGGACAAGTACGTGAACGTCTACGGGGAGGTGGCCGAGCCCCGGGTGTATCTTACGCCCGTGGGGGCCTTCAGCGTGGACATGCTGGGGGCCACGGGGATCGACACCGGCCGCGGCCATCACCTCATGGTCATCGACGGCGGGCCGATGATGGGCGACCTCGTCGATCTGCGAACCCACGCGATTTTAAAGAAGACGAACGGCCTGCTCGTCACGGACAAGGCCCGCTACGTGGCGGATCAGGCGCCGTTTCGCCCGCTACCGGGCCAGCCCGCCCCGACGTGGGACGACACCCTCCCCGAGATCATGACCAAGCTGGGGCTCCGGCGCTATCTGGACTGGCACCCCGAGGACTTCCTGGACGTGCGCGGGCAGATCCGGCGCGTGCGCATCTATCTTACGCACACCCTCACGCCGATCGTGAAGGCGTCGGTGCCCTGCGTGCGCGTGGGCGACAAGGTCAAGCGCGGCCAGGTGGTGGCCAAGCCCTTGGAGGGCCCCCTCGAGGACATCAAGACGCTGAGCGTGGCCCAGCACGCCAGCATCGACGGCACCGTCAAGGAGATCACCGACGAGTACATCTTGATCGAGCAAGATTAGCCGTCACGTCAGTCGTCAGTCGGCGCCTCGGGGTGACCGCGGCTGGGGCTGCGACTGTGATTGGGGCTGGGCGTCCCGCGACGCCTCGATCATCGCGGCCAAGCTTCCCAAGAGGCTCGACAGCTCCATGGGCATGAAGATCTTCGTCGCCTGCCCCTGGGCGATGTTCGAGAGGGCTTCCAGATATTTGAGGGTGATGAGGGCGCTCGTCGGCCGCCCCTCGTGAATGGCTTGGAACACGAGCTTGATCGCCTGGGCCTCGCCCTCCGCGATCGCGATCTTCTGGTACTTTTCGGCGTCGGCGACCTTCTGGATCGCCTCGGCCTGGCCCTCGGCCTTCAGGATGGCCGCCTGCTTCTCCCCCTCGGCCTTCGTGATCTCCGACTGGCGGATGCCCTCGGCTTCCAGAATTAGGGCGCGCTTCTCGCGCTCGGCCTTCATCTGCTTGGACATCGCGTCGGTGATGTCGGCGGGCGGGTCGATGCGCTGGATCTCCACCCGCGTCACCTTGACGCCCCACTTGTCCGTCGCTTCATCTAAGATCTGCCCCAGCGCGGCGTTGATCTTCTCGCGGGAGGTGAGCGTCTCGTCCAGGCTGAGGTCCCCGATCTGGTTGCGCAGGTTCGTCTGGGCCAGCTTGATCACGGCCATGTTGAAGTCCTCCACGTTGTAGACGACCTTCACCGGGTCGAGCACGCGGTAGTAGACGACGGCGTCCACCTCCACCACGACGTTGTCCTCCGTGATGACGCGCTGCGGGGGCACGTCGATGACCCGCTCGCGCATGTCCACCTTGACCAGCCGATCGATGAACGGCCAGATGAGGCGCAGGCCCGGCTCCACCGTTCTATGATATTTCCCTAAGCGCTCGACGAGCCCGCGCTCGTAGGGCCGCACGATCCGCACCGCCGAGCCGATCACCAGCGCGAAGACCGCCACCAACACCAGCCAGAGCCACGGCATCCTCGCATCACCCCCCTTCAGCCTTATCTTAGCACACCCGCCGCCCGCTATAATCAAGGCGGGTGGACCGCATGCGCGCGAGGCTCGTGAGGCTCCAGCTCCTGGTGTCGCTCCTCGTCGTGTCGCTCTCCCCCCTGACGGCCGGGGGACTGGCGAGCGCGGGCCCAGGCGAGATCGCCTATGCCCAGCTGGAGGCCAGCGTCAACCCCGTGACGAAGGACTACGTCCTCCGGGTGCTGCGAATCGCGGAGGAGGAGGGGGCGGCTCTCGTCATTCTGCGCTTGGACACCCCCGGCGGGCTGGTGAGCTCGACGAAGGAGATCGTCGACGCCCTGCTGAACTCGCGGGTGCCCATTGTGGTCTGGGTAGGGCCGGCGGGGGCCTGGGCCGCGTCGGCGGGCACGTTCATCACTATAGCGGCGCACGTGGCGGCCATGGCCGAGGGCGCGACCATCGGGGCTGCGCACCCCGTCAGCCTCGCGCCCTCCGGCGAGCGGCCGCAGCCCCAGCCGCAGCCGCAGGGCGAGGATAAGGAGGGGCCGGGGGAGGGCGGTCAAGGCCCTCAAGGGGGCGCCGTCGCGGAGAAGATCACGAACTTCACGGCCGAGTGGGCGCGGCAGATCGCCGAGGTGCGCGGGCGGAACCCCGACTGGGCCGAGCGCGCCGTCCGCGAGAGCGTGACCGCGGGCGCCCAGGAAGCCCTGGAGCTGGGCATCATCGACCTGATCGCGAACAGCCTGGACGAGCTGCTGGAGAAGCTCGACGGCTACGCGCTGCCCGACGGGCGGGTCCTCGTCACCGAGGGCGTGGCCTTGATCGAGAAGCCCATGAGCTGGCGCGAGCGGATGCTCAACTACCTGGCCGACCCCAACCTGGTGTACATCCTGTTGACCTTGGGGCTGCTCGCGCTGACGTACGAGTTCTTGAGCCCCACGATCGGGATCGGGTTCGTGGTGGGGGGGATCTCGCTGCTGCTGGCGTTCATGGGGCTGCAGATCCTGCCCATCAACGTCGTCGGGCTGGGGCTGATCGTCTTCGGCGTGCTGCTCATGGTGCTTGACGCCTTCACGCCCACCCACGGCATCCTGACGACCGGGGGCGTGATCTCGCTGCTGGTGGGCTCGTTCACCCTCTTCAACATCCCCGACCCGGCGCTCCAGCTCTCGATCTGGAACGTGCTCGTGACCGTCGGGGCGATCACCGCGGTCTTCGTGTTCATCCTCGGGAAGGGGCTGATGGCCCAGAAGCGCGCCCCGGTGACGGGCCTGGAGGGCATGGTCGGGGCCGTCGGCGTGGCCAAGGAACCCCTGAGCGCGCAGGGCAAGGGCCGGGTGCTGGTCCACGGCGAGTACTGGTGGGCCGTGCCCGCCGACCGCGACGAGACGATCGCGGCGGGCGAGGAAGTGGTCGTGGAGCGCGTCGATAACGGCAAGCTCTACGTCCGCCGACGGCGCTAAAGACGTTAAACTCGCTAAACTTCGCTAAACTAAGCGACCCGCTCCTTCTCCTCGCGGGCCTTCTCTTCCAGCTCCTGGAAGTGGAGGATGGCCCGCTCGCTCTCCTTGTCGAAGAGGTGGAGCTTGGTCGGCTGAGGGCTGAGCGTGAGCTTGTCGCCCACTTGCACCCGGAGCGAGGGGTCGAGCCGGGCCCCCACCTCCACCCCGTCCAGGTCGCCGTAGACGATCAGCTCCGAGCCCAGTGGCTCCACGACCTTGACGGCGATGGTGAGGCGGTCCGGGCCGTCGTCGCCGGGCTCGGCGGGCTGGAGGTGCTCCGGCCGGATCCCTACCACAACATCGCGCCCCAGGAAGCCCTCGGCCTTGGGGGCGATCGCCTCCGGGATCGTGAACCGGAAGCTCGAGCCCTGAGCCACCAGCTGCCCGTTCGTTTCCGTGAGCTTGGCGGGGAGGAAGTTCATGGCCGGGCTGCCGATGAAGCCCGCCACGAAGACGTTGGCGGGGAAGTCGTAGAGGCGCTGGGGGGTGTCGACCTGCTGGAGCACCCCGTGGTTGAGCACGGCCACCCGGTGGCCCAGGGTCATGGCCTCCACTTGGTCGTGGGTGACGTAGACGGTGGTGGTCTTGAGGCGGTGGTGCAGCTCTTGGAGCTCGGCCCGCATCTTGACCCGGAGCTTGGCGTCCAAGTTGCTCAAGGGCTCGTCGAACAGGAAGACCTTGGGGTTGCGGACGATGGCCCGGCCCACCGCCACCCGCTGCCGCTGGCCGCCCGAGAGCTCCCTCGGCTTAGCTCGGAGCTTGTCCGCGATGCCGAGCATCTCGGCGGCCTGGCGCACCCGCCGGTCGATCTCCGGCTTGGGGACCCGTCTCAGCTTCAAGCCGAAGGCGATGTTGTCGTAGACGGTCATGTGGGGGTAGAGGGCGTAGTTCTGGAAGACCATGGCGATGTCGCGGTCCTTGGGGGGGACGTCGTTGACCAAACGATCGCCGATCCAGATCTCGCCCTCGGTGACCTCCTCGAGCCCGGCGATCATGCGGAGGATGGTGGTCTTGCCGCAGCCCGACGGCCCCACCAGCACCATGAACTCGCCGTCCTCCACCTCGAGGCTGACGTTGCGGACGGCGGTGAGGCTCCCGAAGCGCTTCGTCACGTTCTTCAGCACCACTTTGGCCATGGATGTGGATGCACCCTCCTCGCGCCCAGCTCCCGGCTCACGGCGATTATACGCGGGCCGCGCCGCGGGCACAATCGCGGGCGCGTGGGCGCTAAAGGGCTTCGCGGAGCTGCCGGGCGGCCTCCTCGGGGAGGACGGGGTTGACGTAGAGGCCCGTCCCCCACTCCAGGCCCGCCAGCCGCCCCAGCCGCGGCACGATCTCGAGGTGCCAATGATAGCTGTCGGCGTGCTCGGGGTGGGCGCCCTCGGGGCCCACGGGGAGCGTGTGCAGGTAGAAGTTGTACGCGTAAGCTCCCTCGGGGACGGCGCGCTTCAGGCGCTTGAGCGTCCGGCCCAGCAGCCGGGCGAGCGCGGCCAGCTCCTGGGGCGAGGCGTCCCGAAAGTCGGCCCGATGGCGGCGGGGGAGCAGCCAGCACTCCAGCGCCATGCGCGAGGCGTAGGGCGCCCAGGCGACGACGTGCTCGTCCCGGTCGACGAGGCGCTCCCCCGTTTGCAGCTCGCGCTCGAGCGTCGCGCAGTAGGGGCAGCGCCCCGTGCGGGCGAGGGCGCGCCGGGCGCGGCGCAGCTCCTCGCGCACCAGCGGCGGGACGACCGGGAGCCCGAGGAGCTGGGCGTGCGCGTGGACCCGCGTGGCCCCGGCCCCGCGCCCGTGATTCTTAAAGAGCGCGACGAACCGCCAGCGGCCCTCGCGGGCCCGGGCCTCGAAGCGCGCCCTGTAGACGTTGAGCAGCCGCACGAGGTGCGCCTCGGGCAGGTCGGCCAGGTCGAGGCCGTGGTGGGGCGTCTCGACGATCAGCTCGTGCGAGTCGTTGATGGGGTACTTGTTCGGGATCACGCGGATCTGCCAGCTCGTGGGGTCGTCCGGGTCGGCGCGGAGCGCCCAGATCTCGGGCGGCGTCCGCGCCTCGTGGCCGGGGCAGAAGGGGCACTCGCGCGCGTCGCGGGCGACGACCCCCGGCTCCGAGGGGGCCGCCGTGGACGTGGGCGCCCGCACCCAGTCCGAGGGCCGCCCCAGCCGTTGGGGCACGAACCAGACCCACCGCCCCGTGAAGGGGTCCCGACGCAGCTCGGGCTCGCTCCGCGCCATGGCCGCCATGGGCCCGCATTGTACCCTACGGCTTGACAGCGCGGGAGGGCCGGGCTAGCCTCCTCCCCCACGGGGGAGGAGGCGACATGACGGGGACGGAAAGGCGGAAAAGGCTCAAGCTGGGCGTGATCGGGGTGGGGCGGATCGGGCGGCTGCACGCCCGCAACCTGGCGCAGCGCGTCGAGGAAGCGGCGCTCGTCGCCCTCGCGGACGTTCAGCTGGACGCGGCCCAACGCCTCGCGCAAGAGCTGGACGTCCCGCCCGAGCGCGTTTATGACGATCCCCTGAAGCTGATCGACGACGGGGCCGTGGAGGCCGTGGTGATCTGCTCGCCGACCGAGACGCACGCCGCGCTGGTCGAGGCCGCGGCCCGCGCCCGCAAGCCCGCCTTCTGCGAGAAGCCCCTGGATCTCGATCTACAAAGGATCGACCGGGCGCTCGAGGCCGTCGAGCGGGCGGGGGTCCAGCTGCAGGTCGGGTTCAACCGCCGGTTCGACCCCACGTTCCGGGCGGTGCGCGAGGCGGTGCGGAGCGGCGAGGTCGGGGAGCCACAGCTGCTGCGGATCACGAGCCGCGACCCCGAGCTGCCGCCGCTCGAGTATTTAAAGACGTCCGGCGGGCTCTTTCTCGACATGACCATCCACGACTTCGACCTGGCCCGCTACCTGATGGGGCGGGAGGTCGAGCGGGTCTACGCCCAGGGGCGGGCGCTCCTCAGCCCGCGGGTGGCCGAGCTGGGCGACGTCGACACGGCCGTGGTGGTGCTGGAGTTCGAGGGCGGGGCGCTGGGGGTCATCGACAACAGCCGCCGGGCCGTCTACGGCTACGACCAGCGCGTGGAGGTCTTCGGGTCCAAGGGCGTCGCCCTGGGGGAGAACCCCCTGCCCCACCAGCGGCGCCTGGGGACGGCCGGGGGCTTCTCGACGGCCCGCCTGTACGAGTTCTTCCTGGACCGCTACGCGGAGTCGTACGTCGAGGAGATGCGGGCGTTCGTGCGGTGCGTGTTAGAGGGGGAAGAGCCGCCGGTGACGGGCCGCGACGGGCGGGTGGCCGTGGTGCTGGGGCTGGCCGCCCAAACGTCGATGAGGGAGGGCCGCCCCGTCGCCGTCCGGGAGGTCTAGGAAGTCACCGCCTGATCGGGATGCATTGTGGGCGACGGGCGATAAGAAGCCCATGCGATCGGGAGAGGGGCGCCCAAGCGGGGAGCGGTTGGAGGCGAAGGCGCTGCAGGCCGCGCTGAGCCGCGACATCCACCTGCTGGGGGACGCGCTCGGGGAGGTGCTGAAGCGGCTGGAGGGGCCGGAGGCGTTCGAGCGGGAGGAGCGCATCCGGCTGGCGGCCAAGGCGTGGCGCGCCTCGCCGAGCGCCGAGCGGTTTGAGGAGCTGGCCCAGCTCTGCGAGGGCCTGAGCGTGCAGGAGGCCCTGCCCGTGCTGAAGGCGTTCACGACGTACTTCCACCTCGTGAACCTGGCGGAGATGCACCACCGGGCGCGGGTGCTCCGGGCCCGCGAGGCCCAGGGGCTCGTGCTGGCCGACTCGATCGCCGAGGCCGTCCACGAGCTCAAGGCCCGCGGGCTGACCCCCGAGCGCGTCCAACAGCTGCTGAACGCGCTGCGACTGGAGCCGGTGTTCACGGCCCACCCGACGGAGTCGAAGCGGCGGACGGTGCTGGAGCGGCTGCGGGCGATCAGCGGGCTGCTCTGGGCGCGTGAAACGCACATACAGACGCCCCGCGAGGCCGAGCGCTGGCGCGAGGCGCTCCGGGCCCAGGTCGAGCTGCTCTGGCTCACGGACGAGGTGCGGGTCCGGCGCCCCACCGTGCTCGACGAGGTGGAGGGCGGCCTCTGGTACTTCGCCGAGACGCTCTTCGACGTCGTGCCCAAGCTCTACAGATCGCTGGAGGACGCGCTCCGCCGGGCGTACCCCGACGCGGCCTTCAAGGTCCCGAGCTTCCTGACTTTTGGTTCCTGGATCGGCGGGGACCGGGACGGGCACCCGGCCGTCACGGCCGTCGTGACGGCGGAGGCGTTCCGCCGCCACCGGGCGCGCACCCGAGCTCGGCTGCGGCGCGACCTGCTGGGCGCCCTCAAGGCGCTCAGCCCCTCCGAGGCCCGGCTCCGGCCCTCCGCGGCCCTGAGGGCGCTGCTCGAGGAGCAGAGAGCTAAAGATGAGGAGCTGTACGAGCGCTGCCGGGCGCGCAACCCCCGCGAGCCGTTCCGCCGGGCGCTGAGCTGGCTGCTCCACAAGCTTCAGCGGGACGCGCTGAGCGCCTCCGAGCTGGGGCGCGCCCTGGCCCGGGTCGAGCGGGCCCTGGAGGAGGCGGGCTGCCCCGAGGTCGCCCGCACCCAGATCGAGCCCGCGCGCCGCCGGGCGGAAAGCTTCGGGCTGCACACCGCGCGGCTGGACGTCCGGCAGCACAGCGCCGAGCACGAGCGGGCCGTGGCCGAGCTGCTCCGCCTTACAGGGCTCTGCCCCGACTACGCCGCGCTGAGCGAGCCCCAGAAGACGAGGCTGCTCGCGGCCCAGCTGGCCGAGCCCCTCTTCCCCGTCCCGGGGGCGTGGGCGGTCGTCGAGGCCGGGCGACTCTCGGCGGGGACGCGGGAGGCGCTCGCGCTGATGCGGCTCCTCCGCGCGGAGCTCGACCGCGCCCCCGAGGGCGTGGGCGTCTACCTCGTCAGCATGACCCACGGGCCGAGCGACGTGCTCGAGGTGCTCTGGCTGGGGCGGGCGGCGGGGCTCGAGCTGGGCCGCCTCGACGTGGCCCCGCTCTTCGAGACGATCCGCGACCTGGAGCGCGCCCCTCGGGTGCTCGAGGCGCTCCTCGAGCTGCCCCTCTATCGGGCTCACCTCCGGGCGCGGGGCGACGCCCAGCTCGTCCAGCTCGGCTACTCCGACAGCACCAAGGACGGCGGCTTCCTGACGGCGAACTGGGCCCTGTACAAGGCCCAGCGGGCGCTGGCCCGAATCGCCCAACGACACAACGTACGGCTCACGGTCTTCCACGGACGGGGCGGGGCCGTGGGGCGGGGCGGCGGCCCGACCCACCGCGCCATCTTGGGGCTGCCGCCCGAGGCCGTCGCGGGCCGCCTCCGGCTCACCGAGCAGGGCGAGGTGCTGTTCGACCGCTTCGCCCACCCCGTGATCGCCGAGCGCTACCTTGAGCAGGTCGTGGGCGCCCTGCTCAAGGTCAGCGCCCAGGCCCACGAGGGGCGCGGGGGGAGCGCCCCGCCCGCCGAGGGGGAGGCGGCGATGGAGGCCCTGTCGCGGGCGGCCTACGAGGCGTACCGCGCGCTGGTGCAGGGGACGCCCGGCTTCCTGGACTACTTTCGGGCGGCGACGCCGATCGACGCGATCGAGGAGCTGGCCCTCGGCTCCCGGCCGGCGCGCCGCCGCGAGGGACCGTTCCGGCTGGAGGACCTGCGGGCGATCCCCTGGGTCTTCGCCTGGATGCAGAGCCGCCACACCCTGCCCGGCTGGTACGGCCTGGGGAGTGCCCTGGAGCGCTTCGCGCAGCGAGCCCAAGGGCTCGAGGCGCTGCGAACCCTCTACAAGGGGTGGCCCTTCTTCCGCGCGGTGCTCGACAACGCGCAGATGGCGATGGGCAAGGCGGACCTGGCGATCGCCGCGCGCTACGCCCAGCTCGTGGACGACGAGGCGCTCCGGGCGCGGGTCTTCGGGCTCATCCGTGAGGAGTTCGAGCGGACGCGGCGGATGGTGCTCCGGGTCACGGGGCAGCGGGCGCTGCTGGACAACGAGCCCGTGCTCCAGCGGGCGATCCGCCTGCGCAACCCGTACGTGGACCCCTTGAGCTTAATTCAGGTGGGGCTGCTGCGGCGCTGGCGCGCCCTGCCCCCCCAGAGCCCCGAGCGGGCCGAGGTGCTGGACGCGCTGCGGCTCAGCATCGTCGGCGTGGCCGCCGGGCTCCAGAACACGGGCTGACCGATCGCCCTGCCCCCCTTGACACGCGGCCCCCCTTTGTGCTAGGGTAATTTGCAAAACGATTTTCAAAAGGGCGCGCGAAGGGGGCGCGAGGCCGGGTGGCCTGGCAGCAGGCGGGGAGCGGTCGGGCTCGGGACAGCCGGACGCGGGTCCTGCGGGCCCTTCACGAGCGGGGGCCGCTGGCCAAGAAAGACTTGCAGTTCCTCTGCGACCTGAGTCGGCCCACCGTCGACAAGGTGCTGCGAGACCTGCGCGCCTGGGGGCTGGTGGAGCCGGACGGCTACCGGGCCTCGTCGGGGGGCCGACGCTCCACGCTCTACAAGTTCAACGAGCGCTGCCGCTACGTCCTCGGCGTCGACCTCGAGATCCCCCAGCTCAACCTCGTGATCTGCGACCTCCTCGGGCGGGTCGTCCACCGCCGCCGCCGACGGCTGCCCCTCCACCGGGGCGACGGCCCCGAGACCCTGATCCCCTTCGTGGCCGACCAGATCTTACGGTTCGTCAAGCGGGTCGGGCTCTCGCTCGACGACCTGTTGGGGATCGGCTTCGGGGCGCCGGGGACCGTGTCCGCCCCGGCGGCTCAGCGGGACGCGACCCCGACGCTGAGCTTCTGGGGCGAGACGCTGCCCCCTTGGCGCGACGTGCCCGTCCAGGCGCTGCTCGAGGAGGCCCTGGAGGGGCCCGTCCGCGTCTGCGTGGGCAACGACGTGGCCTTCATGGCCCTGGCCGAGGGCCACCTCCTCCGCCGCGCCCAAGCCCGCGAGCGCGAGCGAGAGCCGGTGCGGGTGCTGGCCTACGTGGCCCTGCGCCGGGGGGCCTATGGGGACGTCCGCATGGGCGGGGCGGTGCTCGTCGACGGCCGGATCTATCGGGGCGAGCACGGCCACGCCGTCTCGCTGCGCGAGGCGTACGTCCAGCTGGGGGAGCCCGAGGGCGGCGAGGGGCCTCGAGCGCTGGAGGCCCTGCTGGCCCAGGGGCTCGAGGCGGTCGAGCAGGGCGACGTGGGCGGGCTGCGCCGGGTGCTCGAGGAGCACCTGCTGGTCCCCATGCTCAACCTCGTCACCCTCTTCGACCCCGGCCGCTTGGTGATCCAGGCGCGGCTCCTGGGCCGGGAGGAGGAGGCGTTCGTCCGGAGCTGCGCCCGGTGGCTGCGGGTCCGCCTGGGGGAGCGGTTCGCGGTGCGCGTGGCGCGGGCTCGCGGGGGGGAGTGGGCCGGCGCCCACGGCGCGGCGCTCGCCGTCCTGCAGGAGGTCTTCAGCGCGGACGACGGTCGTCTTCTCGAACGGTTGGTCGGGGGAGCCACCCGAACCCGGGAAGGAGGTGGGATCGTCCCCGTAGATCAAGCGGCAAGGGCATCGGGCGGATCGGGCGAGTCGGCCGACGGTCGGGGGCGGGGAGCGCCCGACCGCGACGTCTTGGCGTTGGCGCAGGCCACAAAACCCAAGGAGGGAGGTTGACATCATGTGGACGAAGCGGAGTGGGCTCCTGGTGCTCGTGGCGGGGCTGGTGCTGGGCGGGCTGGTGGGGCTGCAGGGCTCGACCGCGGCGGTGGCCCAGGGCGGCCCGATCGAGATCGCCGTGGTCTGGTCCGGCACGGAGCTGGAGGCCTTCCAGAAGGTGATCGACAACTTCGTGCAGAAGACGGGGATTCAGGTTACGGTGAACTCGGTGGGGCGGGACCTGCCGCAGGTGCTCGTCTCGCGGGTGGCCGCGGGCAACCCGCCGGACCTGAGCGCCCTGCCGAACCCCGGCCAGATGAGGGAGTTCGCCCAGCAGGGCGCGCTCGTCCCGCTCAGCTTCGACATCGTGGCGGACCACCCCAAGGCGTTCGTCGACCTGGGGACGGTGGACGGGCAGCTCTACGGGGTGTTCCTCAGCGCCGACCTGAAGAGCCTGATCTGGTACAACCCGAAGGTGCTGGGGCCGGGGCTCAACCTCTCCAGCTGGGACGCCCTGGTGTACTTCACGCAGGGGGCGGCCGACGCGGGCATCAGCGCCTGGTGCATCGGGCTGGAGAGCGGGGCCGCGTCCGGCTGGCCGGGCACCGACTGGATCGAGGACATCATGCTCCGCACCGCCGGGCCGGAGGTGTACGACCAGTGGGTCAACCACGACATCCCCTGGACGGACGCGCGGGTGAAGCGGGCCTTCGAGCTGTTCGGCCAGATCGTCCGCAACCCGAACTACGTCCTGGGCGGGCCGCAGGGGGCGCTGAGCACCAACTTCGGCGAGTCGCCCAACGGGCTCTTCACCGACCCGCCGGGCTGCCTCCTCCACCGTCAGGCGACGTTCATCCAGAGCTTCATCCTCGAGGCCAACCCGGACCTCGTCCCGGGCGAGGACTTCGACATCTTCCTCTTCCCGCCGATCGACCTTGAGCAGGGCAACCCGCTCCTCGGCGCGGGCGACCTCCTCAGCGTCTTCAAGGACTCCCCGGCGGCGCGCGAGCTGATCGCCTACCTCGCCTCGGCCGAGGCCCAGGAGATCTGGGTCGGCCAGCTCAAGAAGCTCCCGATCAACACCCGGGTCGACGTCACGGTGCTGGAGAACCCGATCGCCGAGCGGGCCGCCCGGCTGCTCTTCACGGCCGAGGCGTTCCGCTTCGACGGCTCGGACCTCATGCCCGCGGCCGTCGGCTCGGGCGAGTTCTGGAGGGCCGTGCTCGACTACGTCGGCGGCGCGGACGTCTGCGACGTGCTCCGGCGCCTGGAGCAGGCGGCCGACCAGGCCTACACCTCCGGGGCGGCCACCAACGACGTCGTCGAGCCGGGGGCCTGCCCCTGACGCTTAGCGATTAGGGGCTGCGCTTAAGTGAAGACGCAAGACGGGGCGGGGCAGCTGAACGTGGGTGTGGGTTGCCCCGCCCCGCTCGTTTCGCTAAAAAGCCCCTGAGGACGCATGCGCACCCGACCGTGGACCCCGTGGCTCTACGTCGCGCCCGCCCTGCTCGTGCTGGGCTTCTACTTGGTCTACCCCGCCATGGTGACCATCGCGTTGAGCTTCTACGAGCGGGTGCCCATCCAGTGGTCGCTGGGCGATTTGCTGCGGGCCCCCAGCTGCTCTGCGCTGAAGGCGGAGAACAGCCCGCAGCGCGGGCCCTGCTTCGCGGGCCTTGCGAACTACGAGCGGATCTTCACGGAACGGAGTACCCAGATCGCGCTGCGCAACAACGTGTTGTGGCTGATCGTCGTCACCTCGGTGACGGTGGGGTTGGGGCTCATGCTGGCCGTCCTGCTCGACCGGGTGCGCTACGAGTCGCTCGCCAAGTCGACGATCTTCATGCCGATGGCCATCTCGTTCGTCGGGGCGGGGATCATCTGGAAGTTCATGTACGCGTATCGTCCGCCCATCTACCCCCAGATCGGGCTGCTCAACGCCCTTCGCGTCGCGCTGGGCGAGGCCCCGATCGCGTGGCTCACCCAGGCCCCCTGGGTGAACAACCTCGCGCTGATGGCCGTCTTCATCTGGATCTGGACGGGGTACTGCCTGGTGATCCTGTCGGCGGCGTACAAGGGCATCGATCGGGATTTGCTGGAGGCGGCCCGGATCGACGGGGCGAACGAGTGGCAGGTCTTCCGGCACGTGGTGCTCCCGACGCTGCGCTCCACGATCGTGGTGGTCGCCACGACCATGACCGTCTTCACCCTCAAGGTTTTCGACATCGTCTACGTGATGACCAACGGCAACTACGAGACGGAGGTGCTGGCCAACGCCATGTACAAGCAGATGTACAGCTTCTGGAACTTTGGGCTGGCGAGCGCGATCGCCGTGGTGCTGTTCGTGGCCGTGCTGCCCTTCATCGTGATCAACATCCGGCGCTTCCTGGAGCAGGAGGCGGTGCGCTAGCTGGGATGCGCTCCGGGCTCAAGGCGACGGGCCGAAGGCTCCTGACCCGGCTCCCGCTGCACCTCACGGTGCTCGGGGTCGTGGCGCTCTGGCTGGTCCCCACCGTGGGGCTCCTGATCACGTCGTTCCGGCCCTATCCCGAGATCCTGAGCTCGGGCTGGTGGACCGTGCTGCTCCGCCCCGCGGAGTGGACGAAGCTGACGGCGCAGAACTACCTCGAGGTGCTGGGCAAGCAGGGGCTGGCCCGCTCGTTCTTGAACAGCCTGATCATCACGATCCCCTCGACGGTGATCCCCCTCAGCCTCGCGGCCCTCGCCGCCTACGCCTTCTCCTGGATGCGCTTCCCCGGCCGCCAGCTGCTCCTGATCGTGGTGATCGCGCTCATCGTGATCCCGCTCCAGATGACGTTCATCCCCGTGCTGCGGGTCTACAACGCGTTGGGGCTCTCGGGCTCGTTCTTGGGGCTGTGGCTGGCGCACACGGGCTACGGGCTGCCGCTGCAGATCTACCTGCTGAGGAACTTCTTCGGGGCGCTGCCGCGGGAGCTGTTCGAGTCGGCGTTCATCGACGGGGCCTCGTGGTGGACGGCCTTCTGGCGGATCGCGCTGCCCTTGAGCGTCCCCGCCCTCGCCTCGATCGTGATCTTCCAGTTCCTGTGGGTCTGGAACGACCTCCTGGTGGCGCTCGTGTACGTGGGCGGGCGCCCCGATGTGGCCCCGATCACCTGGCAGCTGGCCAACCTGGTGGGCTCCCGCGGCCAGGACTGGCACCTGCTCACCGCCGGGGCGTTCATCTCGATCGTGCTGCCCGTGGCCGTCTTCCTGGCCTTGCAGCGGTACTTCGTGCGGGGCATCCTAGCGGGCTCGATCAAGGGCTGACCCGGCTTCACCCAACTCAACCCAACCCGAACGAGCAAGCTCGAACGAACGACGAGGAGGACCGACGGACGATGGCAACGAAGACACGAACACAAGAGCAAGCGCAAGCGCAAGAGCAAGCGCAAGCGCAGGAGCGAGAGCAAGCGCAAACCCATGCCCGCAGGCTCCAAGACTACGAAGGGCCAGTCCCCCCAAGCGTGCTGGAAGAGCTGCAACGGCTGGGCGAGCGCCTCCAGGGCGTGAAGATTTTGCACATCAACTCCACGCGGGTCGGGGGCGGCGTGGCCGAGATCCTCACGAGCTTGGTCCCCCTCTCGAGCGACGTCGGGCCCGAGACGCGCTGGGCCGTCATCGAGGGGCCGCCCGAGTTCTTCGAGATCACTAAAACGTTCCACAACGCGCTCCAGGGGGAGCCCGCCGTCGTCACCCCCGAGCAGCTCGAGCTGTGGCAGCGGGTCAACGAGAGGAACGCCCGAACGCTGAGGGAGGCGCTCGAGTGGGCCGACGTCGTGTTCGTTCACGACTATCAGCCGCTGGCCCTCGTCGAGCACCGCCAGCCCCCCAAGGCGCAGCTCTGGATCTGGCGCTGCCACATCGAGCTGGTGTTCAAAGCGATCTCGAGGCTGGCGGGGCCGCAGCCGGGCGTGTGGGAGCTGCTGCAGCCCTACGTCGAGCGCTTCGACGCCGCCGTTTTTTCAATGGGGGCGTTCGCGCCCGGCCTCAGCATCCCGCAGCACGTCGTCCCGCCGTCGATCGACCCGCTGAGCGACAAGAACAGGGAGCTGCCCGCCCGCGCGATCGAGGACGTCTACGCGCAGCTGGGGCTGCCCCGGGATCGCAAGGCGTTCCTGCAGGTGTCGCGCTTCGATCGCTTCAAGGACCCGATCGGGGTGATCCGCGCCTACGAGCTGTTCAAGCGGGCGTACGGGCTCGAGGGCGAGACGTGCTTGATTCTAGCGGGCGGCGGCGCGACGGACGACCCCGAGGGCGCCCGCGTGCTCCGCGAGGTGCGGGCCTACGCGGAGCGCTTCGACGACGTGTACGTGCTGGAGCGTCCGCCGACGTCGCACCTGGAGATCAACGCCCTCCAGCGCGGCGCCGACGTCATCGTCCAGAACTCGAAGCGGGAGGGCTTCGGGCTGGTCGTGACGGAGGCGCTCTGGAAGCGGAAGCCCGTCGTGGCCGCCCCGGCGGGCGGGATCACCCTGCAGATCTTGGACGGGCTGACGGGCCTCCTGGCCCGCTCGGACGAGGAGCTGGCCGACCGCCTGCAGTATCTGATCGAGCACCCGCGGGTGGGCGCGCGCCTGGGGGAGGCGGGCCACCGCCACGTCCGGGAGCACTTCCTGACCCCCCGCGAGCTGCGGGACTACCTGCAGATCGTCGCGGAGGGGCTCGAGGCCCGAACGTAAGCGGGACAAAAGCGGGACAAAACGGTGCGATGGGGAGGCAACAGGGGCCGATCGCTCTGGAGG
>WFPR01000253.1 GCA_015487455.1 Candidatus Bipolaricaulota bacterium | reverse complement strand
CGGGTGTGTTGGTCGTCAACGTGATCGGCGGGCCGGGGGCGGGCAAGACCTCGTTCATCTGTCGAACGATCGAGGCCCTCAGGGGCCGGGCCCGGACGCGGGTGGGGGTGCTCGAGGGGGACATCGCGGGCAGCCTGGACGCCAAAAGGGCGTTGGAGGCGGGCGCGCACGACGCGGTGCAGATCAACACGGGAGGGCAGTGCCACCTCGACGCCTCCATGGTCGAGCAAGCCCTCTCCCAGCTCGAGCTGGACGGGCTCGACTTGCTGTTCATCGAGAACGTCGGGAACCTGATCTGTCCGACGCATTGGGACCTGGGCCAAACGCTCACGCTCTGCCTGGTGAGCGCCGCCGAGGGGCACGACAAGCCCCTGAAATACCCAGAAATCTTCGCCAAAAGCGACGTCGTCGTGCTCAACAAGATCGATCTCATCGAGCTGTCCGGCTTCGATCGGGCGGCTTTCTATGAGCGCTTAAACGCGCTCACGGGGGCGCCCCTGTTCGAGCTGTCCAGTCGGACGGGCGAGGGCTTCCCCGCGTGGGTCGACTGGCTGATCGAGGCCATTCGCCGTTGCCCGCCGCGCCGCGTTGTTCTATGATGAGCGAGGAGGTTGAATGGCCCAACACCATACGCTTGAACGCGCCGACTTCGACGCCCTGCTGGGGGCGCTCCGGCGCCGGGGCTACGAGATCGTCGGCCCCCGCGTGCGCGACGGGGCCATCGTCTACGATCGCTTGCACTCCGCCGACGAGCTGCCCGTCGGCTGGACGGACGAGCAGGAGGCCGGACGGTATCGGCTCAAGAAGCGCGACGATGAGGCCCTCTTCGGCTACGTCGTCGGCCCCCACAGCTGGAAGAAGTTCCTGTTCCCGCCCCACTTGCGCTTATGGCGGGCCCGGCGCAACGGCCGGGGCTTCGAGGTGGAACCGGAGCCCCTCCCCGACACGAAGTACGCCTTTCTGGGGGTGCGCTCGTGCGAGCTGCACGCCATCTTCGTCCAGGATCGCGTCTTCTTGGGAGAAAAATTCCACGATCCCGTCTACAAGGCCCTGCGGGAGCGGGCGTTCTTGGTCGCCGTAAACTGCACCCAGGCGGGCGGGACGTGCTTCTGCGCCTCCATGAACACGGGCCCCAAAGCCCAGGAGGGCTTTGACCTGGCGCTCACGGAGGTCGTCGAGGGCGGGCGCCACTACTTCGTGGTGGAGGTGGGCAGCGAGCGCGGGCTCGACGTCCTGCGGGACGTCCCCCATCGGGAAGCCCACCCCGACGAGGTCGCGCGGGCGGAGGCGCGGGTAAAACAAGCCGAAAAGCGGATGGGCCGGGCGCTCGAAACCCGGGGCATCAAGGAGCTTTTGTATCGCAACCTGGAGCACCCGCGCTGGGACGAGGTCGCGCAGCGGTGCTTGAGCTGCGCCAACTGCACGATGGTCTGCCCGACGTGCTTCTGCTCCACCGTCGAGGACGTCACGGATCTTCAGGGCGAGGCGGCCGAGCGGGTGCGCCGCTGGGACTCCTGCTTCTCGCTCGAGTTCTCGTACATCCACGGCGGGAGCCTCCGGCAGAGCGTCAAGGCCCGCTATCGGCAGTGGATGACCCACAAGCTGGCGACGTGGCTCGATCAATTCGGGACGTCGGGGTGCGTGGGCTGCGGGCGGTGCATCACCTGGTGCCCCGTGGGCATCGACATCACGGAGGAGGTCCGCGCGATCCGGGCGAGCGACGGGGCGCGCGCAAACCGGGGAGGGGAAGGAGGCCAACCGAGATGACCGCTACCGGTGCCAACCAGAGGTCGAAGCCCCTGAAGGACTTGCTGGCGGAGCACCCGTTCTTTCGGGACCTGGACGAGAAGTATTTGGAGCTGATCGCGGGCTGCGGGCGCAACGTGAAGTACAACGCGGGCGAGTACGTCTTCCGGGAGGGGGACGTCTCCGACACGTTCTACCTCATCCGCCACGGGCGGGTGGCGCTGGAGGTCCACGTCCCGGGGCGCGGCCCGGTGGTGATCGAGACGTTGGGCGAGGGGGACGTGCTCAGCTGGTCTTGGCTTGTGCCCCCCTATCGCAAGCAGTTCGACGCCCGGGCCCTGACGCTGGTGCGGGCGCTCGCCTTCGACGGGGAGTGCATCCTCAAGAAGTGCGAGGAGGACCCTCGGCTGGGGTACGAGCTGCTCAAGCGGTTCCTTCGGCTCGTGGGACGCCGTCTCCAAGCGACCCGGGTCCAGATCCTCGACATCTACGGGCAGGGCGGCAAGTGAAAATGAACCCGCAGGAAGCGATCGCCGTTGCAAAGACCCGAGCGGATGTGTGGGAAGCTCCGATGGTCCCGCGCCTCTGGCGGGTGGTGCGGGTCCGGCGCGAGACCCCCGACGTCAAGACCCTGGAGCTGGAGCCCCTCGAGCCCCCGTCGGCGTTTGAGCTTGGGTTCGGGTTCAAGCCGGGGCAGTTCAACATGCTCTACGTCTTTGGGGTGGGCGAGGTCCCGATCTCGATCAGCGGCGACCCGCAAAATCCCCGAGGGTTGGTGCACACGGTGCGGGCCGTGGGGGCCGTCACCCGCGCTTTGTGTGCGCTTAGGCGGGGCGACGTGGTGGGGGTGCGCGGGCCGTTCGGGAGCGCGTGGCCCGTCGATGAAGCGGAGGGGAGCGACGTGGTGATCGTGGCGGGCGGGATCGGGCTGGCGCCGCTCCGTCCGGCGCTCTACCGCGTGCTGGCGAACCGCGGGAAGTACGGGAACGTCGCGTTGCTCTACGGGGCGCGCACGCCCCAAGACTTGCTGTATCGCAGGGAGCTGGAGCGCTGGCGGGGGCGGTTCGACCTTCAGGTCGAGGTCACCGTGGACGCCGCCGGGGAGGGCTGGTACGGCCACGTCGGGGTGGTTACAAAGCTCATCCCGCGGGCGGAGTTCGACCCCGACGAGGCGGTGGCGCTGGTGTGCGGCCCCGAGATCATGATGCGCTTCGCCGTAAAAGCGCTCCACGAGCGCGGCGTCTCCCCCGACAACATCTACATCTCGATGGAGCGGAACATGAAGTGTGCCGTGGGCTTCTGCGGCCACTGCCAGTTCGGGCCGGAGTTCGTCTGCAAGGACGGGCCGGTGTTTCGCTTTCGTGAGATCGAGCGATTCTTCCGCGTGCGGGAGATCTGAGGGACGTCACGATGACGCGGAGGGTGTCCGCGCTAAGTCCTCGAAGACGATGGAGAAGAGCTCCGAACGGGGGATCTGCTTGCTGGCGAAGAGGACTTCCAGGCCGACGATCCGCCCCTGCTCGTCGAGGTCCACGGCGATGTCGTCGTTCACCGTGTGGGTTTCCGCGACGGACGGCTCCTTTCGAAAGGCGATGTATAGAGCATCGGCCTCTGGGTCGTAGGTGATGCGCATGAGCTTCCTCCCTTCTCCTGCTCGCTTAGCGAATGAACCGGCTGATCACGGTCAAGACCACTTGCCGATCCGGCTTTTGCCTGTAAAAGCTCCCGCGATGCTGCGCGTTGAAGGGAAACGTCCGCACAGCCTTCCAAGCACCGTGTCTGGCCTGCGTGCGGTGAGTTGGTTGGCTCAGCGTCTTCAACACCTCCGCTTCCGAGACGAGCCGCTCCCTCATCCGTTGACGCGCGTGATGCGTGAAGACTACCGGCTTCATCCAACCGCTCGCCCAGTATACCGATGGACGCACCCGGCTCCAAAGTTGGGTTCGAGCGGATGAAAGGGCAGAACCATGAAGACGAAACGAAAGCCTAAGCTGGCCGTCTGGAAGTTCGCCTCGTGCGACGGTTGCCAGCTCAGCTTGCTCGATTGTGAGGACGAGCTTTTGGCGATCGCGGGCGAGGTCGAGATCGCCTACTTTCTAGAAGCCTCACGGGCGACCGTCAAGGGTCCCTATGATCTCTCGCTCGTGGAGGGCTCGATCACCACGCCCCACGACGCGAGACTCATCCAGAGGATCCGCAGGCAGTCGAGATTTTTAATCACAATCGGGGCCTGCGCCACCGCCGGGGGCATCCAGGCGCTGCGGAACTTCCAGAGCG
>WFPR01000252.1 GCA_015487455.1 Candidatus Bipolaricaulota bacterium | reverse complement strand
GGACCCGCATCGACGAGATGGGCGACGACGAGCGGCTGCTCACCCGCTTCGACTTCGACCAGTGCTTCGGGACCGCCGTGAATCGCTTCTGCGCTCAGGCCGTGATCGGCCACCCCCTGACCCCCTTCGGCAAGGGCCACCAGAAGCGGGGATTTTTGCCGCTGCGGGACTCGATGCAGTGCCTCACCCTGGCCATCGAGAACCCGCCCAAGGAGGGCGAGTACCGCGTCATCAACCAGTTCCAAGAGGTCTACACCGTCTACGAGCTGGCCGAGAAGGTCCAGCGGGTGGCGAACGAGCTGGGCTTGGACGCCGTCATCCAGCCCGTGGAGAACCCGCGCAAGGAGCTGGAGGAGCACTACTACAACCCGGAGCACAAGATCCTCTTTGAGCTGGGGTACGAACCCACCACGGACGTCGAGGCCGAGCTGCGTGTGATGCTCCAGGACCTCATGAAGTACCGCGATCGCATCGAGGCTAAAAAGGACGTGATCATCCCCGACGTGCGTTGGGACGGGACGCGGCGGAGGTCCAGATTTCTCAAATAACGGTTGCCCGAGGCGACGTCCCATGAGTCCGAGCCCCGGTCCCAAGGCGACACGGGTGGTCGCGCTGATCCCCGCCCACAACGAGGAGGCCACGGTCTTCGAGGTGGTTAGGGCCGTGCGACAGCGCATCCCTGAGGTCGTCGTCATCGACGACGCCTCCTCCGACCGCACGGCCCAGGTCGCCCGGGAGGCCGGGGCCGTGGTGATCTCCCACGCGATCAACCGCGGAGTGGGAGCGGCCCTGCGCACGGGGTACCGCTACGCCCTGGAGCGGGGCTTTGACGTGATCGTTCAAATCGACGCGGACGGCCAGCACGATCCCCGCTACATCCCTCAGCTCCTGGAAGCCCTGAGCGAGGGCTACGACCTCGTCATCGGGAGCCGCTTCCTCAACGAGAGCTACAGGAGCTACAGCTGGGTGCGGCGCGCGGGCATCCGCTTTTTCACCTGGCTGGGGAACCGTCTGGGCGGCCTCCGCATCACGGACATCACCTCGGGGTATCGGGCGTACAAGGCCAAGGCCCTGCAGCACCTTGGCCCCCTGCCCGACAGGCACTGGGCCGTGGAGCAGACGCTGGAGGCCGCGCGCAAGGGCTTGCGCATCAAAGAAATCTCCGTGGAGATGCCCCTTCGACAAAAGGGGCGCTCCCAGTTTGACCTCAGCACGTTCTTGTGGTATCCCATCCGCGTGGCCGACAGCGTGCTGCGCATCCTGCTCTTCCGGAGGTAAGGCATGCGCCTGATCAACGTCGTAGGGCTGCTCGTGGGGGTCTACCTGCTCGTCCAAAGCTACCGCCTCGTCCGCCGTCGGGAGGAGGACACGCTCAGCTTCCTCACGTGGACGGGGGTGGGGCTCGCGCTCGTCGGGGTGAGCCTCTTCCCGAACGCCGCCGACTACGTGATGAGGGCGCTTGGCATGGAGATGCGGGCTTACACCATCTTTACGCTGGGCATTTTGATCGCGTACGTCCTGCTGTTCCGACTCTTCCGCGCGGTGATCCGCCTTGATCAGGCGATTTCCACGCTCAACGAGGAAATCAGCCTCTTGAAGGCTCAGCGGGAGCGGGACAGGGGCGCCTCCCGTCCAACCGGCGCCGGTGCAGGTGACGAACCATGAGCGTGAAGCTCCGCGAGCAACTCCCCCGAGACTACAAAGCCGAAGAAGCCCGCCGCAGCGATGCCATCGCTCGCCGGGTGTATGCTCGCTATCAAACCCGCTTCGCGACGGCTCATCTGTTCAAGAAGCAGAATCAAGAAATCCTGTCGGCGTTGGTTGGGGGGCGTTCCCCTTCGACCTTTCGCTTGCTTGACGTCGGGTGCGGCTTTGGGAGCCTGCTGAAGGACGCCCTGGCGCAAGGGGTTCAAGCCTATGGGGTCGAGCTGGCCCCCTGGAACGCCCGCACCGCCCATCGCGACGTGCCCCAGGCTCCTGTGTGCCTGGGCGACGCGGAGAACCTTCCCTTCCTAAGCGGGACATACGACGGCGTTGTCCTGAAAGGCGTCCTGCATCATCTGGGCAATCCCCAGCGGGCGTTGGCGGAGATCCACCGTGTGCTCAAGCCCGGCGGCTGCCTCTGCATCTTCGAGGGGGACCCGACGGCCCGCTATCGGCGTTTCGTCCTCGGCCTCGCCGATTTGCTGGGCATTCAGCACGAAACTACGCTGTTTCGTCACCTCACCCCCCAGGAGGTCGTGCGCTTGCTCCAGGCCAGCGGGTTTACCCAGATATCCAAGCGCCCGGTGAGCGGGCTGTTCGTCCCGGTCGGGCTTCAAGGGTGGGGAGGCCCCCTCCTGTGGAGGGGCGTCTTTGACCGCCTCGAGGGCGCCCTCCAGAGCCGCTGGCCGTCGCTCTTCCGTTGGCATCATCTGTTCCTTGGGGTGAAGCCTTCACGATGAGCACGAGGAGCGAGCGAGCTCCAAGCCCGACCCCAACCGGAGGGGTTGTGTTTCTCGTGGGATCTCCCCGCTCGGGAACCACCCTGCTAGGGGAAATCTTGGGCAAGCATCCACAGGTTTGCACCTAGTATGAGCCTTCCTTCGTGTTGGATCGATTTTTCCGCAACGCGCCTCACGACCGTCGCACCGCCCACGACGCTACGGCTCCCGTGACCCGGTACCTCCAAGAGGAGTTCCAACGCTTCCAAAGGACCATGCGGTGCGCCTTCGTCGTCGACAAGTCCCCCCATAACAGCCTGAAGCTTCCGTTTTTGAACGCGATCTTCCCCGACGCGAGGGTCATCCACCTGCTTCGTGATGGTCGTGACGCTGTGCTCTCCATTCGACGGGAATGGCAAAGACGACAGGCGCTCGCCAGCGGAGGCGTGGGGGCTTGGCCCGCCAAGCTCGCCGCGCTTCGGTCCTCCCTTCGGCGCCAACCCCGCTGGCGCTACCGTTGGCGGGCCTTCTGGTTCTTCATCGGTGGCCCCTTAGGGCTCCTTCTTCACGATCGATGGCTGCTTCCGGTGCGCTGGCAGGGGCAAATCGGCTGGGGTCCGCGCTTCCCCGGTTGGCAAGACGTCATTGGCAAAGTCTCACTCTTGGAGTTCTGCGCCCTGCAGTGGCGCAGCTGCGTGGAGACCATCCTGCGCGATAGCGAGCAGCTCCGGCTTGGGCCGGAACGCCTGCTCACAGTGCGCTATGAGGAGTTCCTGCAGCATCCTGACCAAGTGCTGAAGAGGATTTTTGCCTTTATCGGTGTCGATATGCCCGCTGGGTTCCTGGACCAGTTGCCTCCCCTCAAACGCCACAACTTCGGCAAGTGGCAGGACGCCTTCACGCCCGAGGAGAAAGCCCTGATCGGGCCAATCCTCCATCCCCTCTTGGAGGAGCTGGGGTACGCCCGCTCCGACTCGTGGTATCGCGACCATAAGCCCAAGGAAGCGAACACCCCAGGACGGCTCGCATGAGGCGCTCGAGGTGGCTCGTTCGAGGGCTGGGCCTTGCGCTGGGGATGGGCGTGTTGGTCGGGATCGCGCTGTGGGGGGGACGCCGGGCGCTGGTCGCCCCCCTCCGGCCCGCGCCCTTTTGGCTGCTGTTGTACTTCGTCGCCCTAGGGCTCGCCGTGGCGGCGACCAGCCGTCGATGGCAGCTTCTCATCAACGCCTTGGCCGATAAACCCCTTTGCTCGTTTCGCGCGTGTTTCTTGCACCAGACCGTCGGGCGCTTTCTGGGGCAGTTCCTCTCCCAAACGGGGAGCGACCTCCTCTATCGCCCCCTCGCCCTCCGGGGTGGGTACGCCGTTCCTCTAGATAGGGCCTTTCAAAGCGCCCTTTGGGACAAGAGCTTTGACCTCATCTTCGCGCTCTGGTTGCTGGTCCCGGCGATCCTGCTCCTCCAGCGGGAGGGCCCCGCCTTTGCGGGCGGGACGATCTGGGTCGGGGCGGTCGTCGGCCTCGCCCTGGCCGGGGCGTGGGGGACAGCCCTGCTCGTCCACAGGGTCCCCGGCGCGGCCCAACGCCTCCTTCAGGCTGGCGGGCTGGCTCGCTTTGGGCTGCAACCGCCCCAAGGGCTGCAGGCCGCTCCCCTGTGGGTGGTCCTTGCGGCGCTCGGGCTCACCACGGTCAAGTACGGCCTGCTGGTGATTCGAGCCCTCCTGCTGACGCGGGCGTTAGGGCTGACCGTCCCGCCGGAGGCGCTGATCGTGGGGGTCCCGATCTCGCAGCTCAGCCTGGTGGTGGCCCTCACCCCCGGTGCCTTGGGCGTCTTGGAGGGGAGCTGGTGGGCCGTCTTGGCCCTGTTCGGGGTGTCGTCAGAGGCCATCGCGGCCTTCGTGCTGGGCCAACGGCTGTATCAGGTGGCCTTTCTGGGGGGGCTGGCGTTGACCGCGCTCGTGGCAAGCGGGCTTTGGAGGGGACGGCGGCGTGTCGAACGTTAACGGCCGAGACAGGGGCGAACGGACCGCCGGGGGGAGGGCGCTTCTTTCGCGCCTTCCCCTGTGGGTCTACCCGGTGGGGCTGGCGCTCGTCCTCGCCTTTCCGGCCGAGCGCCTCTGGACCTCCGCCGACGGGGGCTGGTACATGAGCGCCGCGCTCAACCTCGTCCAGGGCCAGGGCTACACGGACACCGACGGCAGCCCGATCACCCAGCGAGGGCCGGTCTTCCCCTTGTGGCTGGGGCTGTTCTTCAAGCTGTTTGGGGCGACGCCTTTGACGGCCTTCTGGGCCGTGCGGCCCTTCTACGTGTTGGGGGTCGCGCTGGTGTACGCCCTCACGGCCAAGCTCTACGACGCTCGAACCGCCCTGCTCGTCTCCCTGCTCGTGCTGACCTCGTACAGCTTGAGCACCTGGTCCACGCTGGTGCACCTGGACTTCATGTTCCCCGTCCTGCTGATGGGCTATGCCCTGTGGGTGCTCATCGCGATCGAGCGGGGGAGCCGGGGTCGGCTCGTCGTCGCGGGGGCGCTGCTCGGCCTCCTCTATTTGCTCAAGGAGATGGCCTTGATCTTCCTGCCCCTTCCGCTCTGGATGGCGATCGCCTTGGGCCAGGTCTCCCGGCGGGGTGCCGTGCGGGTTATAGGCGATCTCGCGGGGTTTCTCGCGGGATTTCTGGCCGTCGTCCTCCCTTGGTGGCTCTACGTCGCCCGCGTGTCAGGCGCGCTAGCCCCGCTCGGGGGCGGGGCCGGGCCGGGCGCCCTGCGCGGCCTGCTGGAGGCCGGACGGGAGGGCTTCCCCTGGGTGTACGTCCAAGCCCTGGCGACGTACTACGACGCGTACGTCGTTCCGAACTTCGGTCTTGCCCTCCTCCTGGGCGTGGGGTGGGGGGTCGTCCTCGTGCGGAGCTTCCG
>WFPR01000251.1 GCA_015487455.1 Candidatus Bipolaricaulota bacterium | reverse complement strand
CTCGCCCCCCTGGCCCACCTGGCGCTGCTCCTCGTCGGGGAGGGCGAGGCCCTCCTCCAAGGCGAACGGCTCTCCGGGGCCGAGGCGCTCGCCAAGCTGGGCCTCGAGCCCCTGAAGCTCGCCCCCAAGGAGGGGCTGGCGCTCATCAACGGCACGCAAGTCTCGCTGGGGCTCGGGTTCTGCGCCTTCGTTCAGGCGGAAAATCTCTGGGAGCACGCGCTGCTCGTGACGGCCTGGGCCTACGAGGCCGCCGGGGCCCACACCGCCCCGCTGGACCCCCGGCTGGGCGGGGCGCACCCCCACCCCGGCGAGCGGCTCGCCGCCGAGCGCCTCCGGGCCCTGCTGGAGGGCAGTCGGCTCCTCAACCGCAACCCCGACGTTCAGGACCCCTACAGCTTAAGGTGCGCCCCCCAGGTGCTCGGGGCCGTCCGGGAGGGCCTGCAATTCGTCGAGAACACGCTGGAGGTCGAGGTGAACTCGGCCACGGACAACCCGCTCCTCTTTCCCGAGACGGGGGAGGCCCTCTCGGGTGGGGAGTTCCACGGCGAGACGCTGGCGCTCGCTTTGGAGATCTTAGGGCTGGTGACGGCCCAGCTCGGCGGGTTTCTAGAGCGCCAGATCGCGTATCTGCTGGAGCACCCGGCCCTCCCGCCGTTCCTGGCGGAGGAGGGGGGCTTGAACTCGGGCCTGATGCTGGCCCAGTACACCGCGGCCTCCCTGACCGCTGAGAACAAGGTGTTGGCCCATCCCGCCGTGGTGGACTCCATCCCGACGTCCGGGGGCAAGGAGGACTACAACAGCCTGGCGAGCGTCGCGGCCAGGAAGGCGTATCAGATCGTCCAGAACGTCGAGGGGATCGTGGCCTGCGCGTTGGCCGTGGTGCGGCAGGCCCTCCGCTTCGTCGTCCAAGAAGGGGAAGAAGGAGAAAGAGGCTTGGCCCCCGCGACCCGAAGGCCCTACGCGAGGCTCTGCGAGGCGCTGCCCCCGTGGACGCGCGACCGCCAGCTCAGTAAAGATATAGAGCGCGCGCGGGTGCTCATAACGCGAAAGGGGCTGTTGCGGCCATGAGCGAGCCGATGGCGGAGGCGGAAACGAAGACGGCAGCCGAAGCCGTTGAGGAGGCGAAGGAACAGGTCCAAGCCGAGGGGAAGCGCCCCTTCAAGTCGGGCTTCGTCGGGGTGCTGGGGCCGACGAACGTCGGCAAGTCGACGTTCATCAACGCCATCTTGGGCAAGAAGGTGCTGATCGTCTCGGAGAAGCGGCAGGCCACGCGCAACCGCATCCGCTGCATCTACAACGACCCCGAGGCCCAGATCGTCTTCGTGGACACGCCGGGGCTCCACAAGCCCGTGGACAAGCTGAGCGACTTCCTGCTCAAGCAGGCGTTCGGCGCGCTCGAGGGGCTCGATCTCATCCTCTACATGGTCGAGCCCTGGGTCGAGATTCAGGAGTACGACCAGAAGATGTTCGAGCGGATGCGGGCGCTCAAGATGCCCAAGTTCCTGCTGATCAACAAGATCGACAAGGCCAAGGGCGACGAGGTGCCCCGCACCATCGAGACGTACGCGAAGACGGGGCTCTTCGACGAGATCGTGCCGATCTCGTGTCGGCTGGGGATCAACCTGGGCAAGACCGTCCAGCTCATCAAGCGATATCTGCCCGAGGGGCCGAAGTACTTCCCCGACGACGTCACGGTGGACCGCCCCGAGGAGTTCGTGATCGCCGAGATCATCCGCGAGAAGGTCTACCACCTGACGCGCCAGGAGATCCCCTACGCCGTCTACGTGGACGTGGTCGAGGTGCGCGAGCGGGAGGACAAGCCCTTGACGGAGATCTACGCGAATATTTATGTGGCCAAGCCCTCGCAGAAAGGCATTTTAATCGGGCAGGGAGGGCGAATGATCAAGGAGATCGGGCGCCTGGCCCGCCTCGATCTGGAGGCCCTGCTGGGCACCCGCGTCTACTTGAACCTCCAAGTCAAGGTCCGCGAGCGGTGGAACGAGGACGAGGCCCAGATCGCCCGCGTCCTCGGCCCCGAATGACCCGTGTCCCCCTGGAACCTCCCACAAACGCTTGACCCTTCCGCCCTTTATGGCGTAGAATCCTCGCTGAAACTTTGCTCAAAAAGGAGAAGACCCCTTGGAGCTCGGAAGCCAAAAGGAGCGACTGTACGCCCTGCTCGAGGGGCTGAAGGCCCTCAACGCCGAGCGCGGGCTGGACGCCGTTTTGCAGCGACTGCTGCACCTCGTCCGGGAGCTGTTCGCCTGCGACCGCGGCGCCGTCTACTTGCTGGCGGGGGAGGGGCGGCTGACCGTCCCCGCCTCGTACGGCCTCTCCCGCGGGTATGTGGAGGCGGTGCGGGGCCACCTGCCCTGGCCGCCCGACGTGAAGGCGAAGCCCGAACCCGTGCTCGTGGAGGACGCGCGGCGCGCGCCGGAGCTGGCCCCTTTGCGGGAGGCGATCGAGCGCGAGGGCGTGCGCTCCATTCTGTTCGTGCCCCTCTTTCACGAAGGGCTGCTGGGGAAGCTCGCCCTCTACCACGACGGGCCGCATCGCTGGGCGCCGGGGGACGTGGAGCTGGCGCAGGCGCTGGCCGACCAGGCGGCGCTGGCCGTGGTGCGGGCCCGGGAGCGCGAGCGGCTCCAGCGGCAGAACGAGGCCCTCAAGGCGCTGCAGGCGCTCAGCAGCACTTGGCTGGACCCGCACAGGAAGCCGGAGGAGGTCATCCGCGAGGCGCTGGAAGCCGCCGCCCGGATCACCCGCGCCGACGCCGCCGCCCTCTACGAGTACGACGCGCACACGGACGCGCTCGTCTTCCGCGCGACCTTCGGGGTCCCCGACGAGGCGAGGGAGTTCCGGCTCCGGGATGAGGGCGGGCGGGGGCTGGCCCGCGAGGTCTTCGAGAGCGGGGAGGCCCGCCTCGTCAACGACTACCCGAGCTGGAGGGGGCGGGTGGACTACTGGGT
>WFPR01000250.1 GCA_015487455.1 Candidatus Bipolaricaulota bacterium | reverse complement strand
GCCTTCGCCTCGCTGGGCCTCGGGAACCTCCCCATCTTGTGGGGGATCGCGGGGATGCTCCTGGGGGCGTACCTGCTGGCGCTCTGGGAGGAGCGCCGGGGCGCGGTCGCGCAAGCGCAGGGCCGGGTGGCCGTTGGCCGTCCGTCGATGAGGCGATGAGACGATGAGCGATGGCGATGGCCGAGCTCGAAGGGGGAGGGCAAAGCCCGATGCAGGCGAAGGCGGAAGGGGAGGCGCTCGCGCTCGTGGACGAGGCGGCCAAGCGGGCGCTCATGGCCCGGTTGGCCCGCGTCGCCGGGCAGGTCGAGGGCGTGCGAAGGATGATCGAGCGGGGGGAGAGCTGCGAGAAGGTGGCCCAGCAGCTGGCCGCCGCCCGCGCCGCCCTCAACCGGGCGTTCGCCGAGCTGATGGCCCGCGTCCTCGAGCGCAACTGCCTCAACGCCCGCGAGCTGGACCCCGAAGCCCGGCGTCGGCTCGAGGCGATCGTGCGGATCTTGAGCAAGTACGCCTGAGCCGGTGTACAATCCCTTCAACGGCGCCCCGTGCACGCCAGCGTGAGCACGATCGCAAGTGTCACAGCTGAAAACTCAACGCGATCAAAGGAGGTCGATCGAGGATGGCTGGCGAGGTGCTCATCGAGGTGCGGCCGAACGGGCCCTATCTCGTCAAGGGGCCGCTGACGTTCAAGGACGCGCAGGGGAACGAGCAGAGGGTCGATCGCGCGTGGGTCGCGCTCTGCCGCTGCGGCCACTCCAAGCAAAAGCCCTTCTGCGACGGGAGCCACAGCGGCGCGGGCTTCCAGGCCGAGGGCGGGGAGTTCCATGCTGAACCGGGCGCAGCGTGAGCTGTTCGCCCAACGGGCGACGGAGTTGGGCAACTTCGCCGTGACCGCGCTGCTGCTCGCTCAGATCATCGCCGGGGAGTTCCGGCTCGACTGGACGATTTGGGGCCTCGTCGTCGCGCTTGTCATGTACGCGGCAGGCGGGATACTCTTACGTGGGTGAGGATTCAGCGGATGGTGGTGGATAGTGTAACGTTGCTCCTAATCCTTCTGACGATCGGCGGCTTGATCCTCGGCGTGCTGGGCTACCTGAGCACGCGGGCGCCCAAAACCAAACCCTGATCGTCTGCGCTACTCCGTCTCCGTCGGGTCGATCTTCTTATCTTTTAGGAACTCGGCCAGCAGCTCGGCCAGGACGCCCTCGGCGGTCCGACCCCGCGCGTGGCAGTACAGCTTGAACTTCGTGCCCAGCGCGACGGGCAGCTTGTAGGCGAACAGCTTCTTCGGCCCCTGGAGCAGGGGGTTTTCGGCCGGGGTGGCTGGAGTGGAGGCCGACGACCCGTTGTCTCGAGCTTGAGCGTGTTCTGGGACTGGGCGTCCCGGGGCCGCGGCCGCTGGCGGGACGTCCTCGCCGGGGAGGCGATCGACGCGCTGGGGCCGGGCCTCTAGCGGGTTGTCGCCCACGATGCGGGCGCGCTTCGGCGGCATCGCTGGAGCACCTCCTCGGCCAGGCGGTTGTAGTCCTCGGCGCCCGGGGAGGTGGGCGCGTACAGCTGGATGGGCTTCCCGTGGCTGGGGGCCTCGGCCAGCCGCACGTTGCGGCGGATGACCGTCTCGAACACCCGCCCCGGGAAGCGCGCCTCCAGCAGCCCCCTGACCTCGCGGCCCAGGAGCGTCCGCTCGCTGTGCATGGCCAGCACGATCCCCCCGATGCGCAGCTCCGGGTTGAGGCGCTTGCGGATGAGCGCCACGGTGTCCTCCAGGCGCCCGACGCCGTCCAGCGACAGATATTCGCTCTGCGAGACGACGAAGACCTCGTGGGCCGCGACCAGCGCGTTGATCGTCAGGATGTCGAGGCTGGGCGGGCAGTCGATCAGCACGAAGTCGACGTGCGGGCGGATCGGCTGCAGCGCCTCTCGGAGCAGCGTCTCGCGCCCCACCTCGCCGACGAGCCGGGCCTCGTAGTGGCTCAGCTCGATCGAGCTGGCGATGAGGTAAAGCCCCTCGACGTCGGTGGCGTAGGTGGCCTCGACGGCCAGCACCCGCCCCTCCATGACGTGCTGCAGCGTCACCTCGGGGTCGGCCACCCCCAGGTGCTTCGTGGCGTGAGCCTGGGGGTCGGCGTCGACCAGCAGCACCCGACAGCCCTTGAGGGCCAGCCCGGCGGCCAGGTTCACGGCCGTGGTCGTCTTGCCCGTCCCGCCCTTCTGGTTGGCGATCGCGATGACGCGGCCTCGAAACGCGGGCGCTCGCCCGTGATCGCGCTCGTACCCGTTCGTGTTCGTGTCCGTCATGGCGGCGCGCATTGTGCGCGATTCCCCGGGCGCGCCCAAGGACGCCTGTCCCCTGTCGGCTAGATAGTTGTCTGTCCAGCGAGCGAGCTAACTAGCCATCTGGCTGGCTAGATATCTAGCTAGCTAGCTCACTAGCTGGCTGATCCCCCGGGGCGACGGGTTGGGGTGGGGGCGGGCTTGGGCCCGCCGACGTCGGCGGCTTGCGCCCGCCAGGGGCCAGCTGCTATAGTAAAAGCCCCCACATTCTTGCGGGGCCAGAACATCTTTGCAGAAAGGCAGGTGATGCACCGGGGATCCGCGAACGCTGCGGTTCGGTTCCGGGTCGACGCTATGGAGAAAGGAGGAAACAATGTGGGCAACGTGGGTCAAGGGCAAGCGGGGCCGCTGTTGACGATCAAGGAGCTGCTGGAGACGGGGGTCCACTTCGGCCATCGCGTCCGCAAGTGGAACCCCAAGATGCGGCCGTACATCTACACCGAGCGCAAGGGCATCCACATCATCGATTTAGAGAAGACGATCAAGCTCTTCGAGGAGGCGTACTACTTCATTCGGGACTCGGTGGCGCAGGGGAAGGAGATCCTCTTCGTCGGGACGAAGCGCCAGGTGCAGGCCACCATCGAGGAGGAGGCCAAGCGCTGCGGGGCCCATTACGTGAACAGGCGCTGGCTGGGCGGCACCCTGACGAACTTCGAGGTGATCAAGACGCGGATCGAGCGGATGAAGGAGCTGGAGCACTACGAGGAGACGGGCGGCTTCGACAAGCTGCCCAAGAAGGAGGCCGCCCGACTGCGCAAGGAGCTGGAGAAGCTCCGCAAGAACCTCGCCGGGCTGCGCCACATGACCCGCCTCCCCGACATCGTCTTCATCGTCGACACCGTGGCGGAGGCCAACGCGGTCCGGGAGGCCAACCGCCTCGGCATCCCCATCGTGGCCATCCTCGACACGAACGCCGACCCCGACCCCATCGACTACCCCATCCCGGGGAACGACGACGCGATCAAGGCGACCAAGCTGCTCGTCTCGCGGATCGCCGACGCGGTGATCGAGGGCCGCGAGGGCCGCGCCGCCGCAGCGGAGGTCAAGGCGGCGGCCGAGGCGAAGGCCGAAGCCGGGGCCGAGGGAGCTAAGGCCGAGGCGGAGGCTGAGGCGGAGGGGGCGGCGGTCGCGACGGCCACCGCGGCCTCGCCCGCGGTCGAGGCGGGGGCGGGGGCCGCCGAGCCGTCGACGGACGGCGCCGACGCCGACGCCGACGCCGACACTGACGCCGACAGCGAGGGGGGCGGCGAGCTCAAGGGCGAGCCGGAGCCAGACCAGGAGCAAGGCGAAGGAAAGGAAGGGTGAGGCGTCATGGGCACCACGATCTCCTCCGACGCCGTCAAGCGCCTCCGGGAGGAGACCGGCGTCGGGATCATGGACTGCAAGCGCGCCTTGGAGAAGGCAAACGGGGACATCGAGAAGGCGAAGCGCATTTTAAGGGAGGAGGGGAAGGCCCAGCTGGCCGAGCTCTCGGGTCGGGCGACGAGCGAGGGCCGCGTCGACGCCTACGTCCACCACACCGGCAAGCTGGGGGTGCTGGTCGAGGTCGACTGCCAGACGGACTTCACCGCCAACAGCGAGGCGTTCCGGCAGTTCGTGCAGAACCTGGCGAAGCACATCGCGGCCGCCTCACCGCCGCCGCGCTACATCCGCCCCGAGGACGTCCCCCCCGACGTGATCGAGAGCGAGAAAGAAATTTATCGCAAGCAGGCGGAGAAGGAGGGCAAGCCGCCGCACATCGTCGAGAAGATCGTCGAGGGGCGGCTGCAAAAGTTCTTTCAGGAGGTCTGCCTGCTCAAGCAGCCCTACGTGATGGACCCCGAGGGCAAGATGACCGTGGAGGACGCGCTCGGGGAGCTGGTCGCCCAGGTCGGCGAGAACGTCGTGATCAAGCGGTTCGCCCGCTTCGAGGTGGGGCGCTAAAGCCTGCACAAAGCCCACGAGCGGCGCTGTTACGGTCGCGGTTGCAGTTAGCCAGCCAGCTAGTTGGCTAGCTAGTTAGCTAGCTGGCTTTTTGTTTTGCGGGTCGCGTGGACGTGTGGACGGGGAGGGTCGCGAGATGGCCAAGATGGCCGGGACGGCCAAGGCGAAGGCGGGCTCAGGCCACCGGCGGGTGGTGCTGAAGCTGTCGGGGGAGGCGTTCGGGACGCGAGGGCTCGACGGGGGCGCGCTGGACTACATCGTGGGGGAGCTT
>WFPR01000249.1 GCA_015487455.1 Candidatus Bipolaricaulota bacterium | reverse complement strand
GTGCTCCCCCGGCCGGGCGCGCTCTCGACCCAGACCCGCCCCCCGTGCATCTCGACGTAGCGCTTCACGATCGAGAGCCCCAGCCCGAGCCCGCCCCACGGGCGCGCGTCGGAGGAGTCCAGCTGGGTGAAGGGCTCGAACACCCGCTCCAACGCTTCGGGGGGGATGCCGACCCCGGTGTCTTGAACCGTAAAGAGCACCTCGCCGTCGCGCGGCTCGGCCCTCACCGTCACCCGCCCCCGAGGCGTGTACTTCAGCGCGTTGCTCAGGAGGTTGATGAGCACCTGCTTGAGCTTCGTCTCGTCGGCCTCGACGGTCAGCCCGTCGGCCGCGTGGATCTGAACGGTCAGGGCCTTCCCCCGCGCGAGCACCTTGACGTTCTGCAGGGCCTCCTCGAGGAGCGGCCGGACGGCGACGCGGGTGGGGTGCAGCGCCTCCTCCCCCGACTCGAGCTTGCTGAACTGCAGCACGTTGTCGATCAGCTCCCTCAGGTGGTCGCTCGACTTCAGGATGTTCTCGAGGTCCTCGCGCTGTTCGGGGGTGACGGGGCCGTCGATGCCCTCCAGGAGCAACTGGGCGTAGCCGCGGATCGCGTGCAGGGGCGTCTTCAGCTCGTGGCCCATGACGGCCAGGAACTCGCTCTTGACGCGGTTGGCCCGGCGCAGCCGCTCGTTGACCCGCTCGAGCCGCTCGTCGCGCTCCTGGATGGCCTCGGCCATGCGGTTGAACTCCTCGGCTAACGTCTGCAGCTCGTCGCCGGTGCGCACGTGGGCGCGGGCGTGGCGGTCGTCCTTAAAGCGCTTGACGGACTCGGTGAGCGCCTCGATGGGGCCGAGGATGCTCTTGTAGAGCCAGAAGGCCAGGCCGAGCCCGACGAGGATGTAGAGCAGGCTCAGGGCCGCCGTGCGCAGCAGCTCCCGGCGCATGACGCTCTCGACGTACGCCAGTGAGAGCCCCAAGCGTACGTAGGCCGGGGGGACGCGCTCGACGCGGGCGGGGCGACCGGGCTGCCAGATCACCCGGGCGCCCGGCCCGGTCACGGCCACGATCAGGTCGAGATAGGGCGTGCCCGTGTCGGGCCAGCGGCGCTCCACGACCCGCTCGGTCACGTCCAGCTCCAGCGGCGCGAGCCCCAGGACCGTCTCAATCCCCGTCGGGATCGCGGCCGTCTCCCCCTCCTTGACCAGCTGGATGTAGAGCAGGTCGCTCCCCTGGGGCTTGGTGAATATGAGGTAGTAGAACAGGAGCCTGAAGAGCTGCTCGGAGGTGCGGTTTGCCGGGTCGGCCAGGCTGTCGGCCAGCTGGCGGGCGATCGTGTAGCCCCGCTGGAGCACCTGTCCCTTCAGCTCGGCCTCCAGGCGTTGGGCCGAGATCCAGCCGAACGAGGCGGACAGCGCGACGGTGAACACCGCCAGTGTAGCGATGAACTTGTATCGCAGGCTCCACCTGCGGGTTGTCCGAAACCGCCGAATCCACGCTATCATGGCGCCGACGAAGAGTGTAGGCCGGAGGGCGAGGGAAGTCAATCCAGATCGCGGGAATGTGGCCTAGAGCCTTGACGCGTTCCCCGAAAACGTGCTACACTCCCCTCAAGGGTCGGATGAGGCGAACGATGACGATAACGATGACGATGAGGACAGCGCTGACGCTGGGCGTCTTGCTCGTGTCGTTGTCGCTCACGGTCGTTTCGGAGGGGCGGGCGGCGGACGGCGGGGAGCTCCCACCCCAAGCTCCGCTGGGCCCTTCCGTCCCTTCTGTCCTGAAGGTTGAGCTGCCGCCTTTGGGGCAGCCCTCGACGTCCGGCGTCGTCCTGCTCCCCTACACGCTGAAGCGCCTGCTCGAGCTTGAAGAGCTCCGAAGCAAACGGCTCGGCGCCCAGGCGGGCTTGGGCGCGCCCGCGCGGACGTTCAAGCTCAGCGAGAGCATCGAGGACCTCGCCCTTCACCTCGACTGGAAGAACGCGCTCATCCGCGCGGCGCTCGGCCCCCAAGGGAACGAGGGCTCCGGCTCCTGGCTTGTCGACAGCGACAGCGACGGCCGCGACGAGCTGGTGCTCCGCTTCGGGGGGGTCGCCTCGCTGGCGGCCAAGCTCGACTTCTTAGCCGACCTCATGCAATATCTCGTGAGCAACCTTTTGAGCTCAGAAATCCCGCTGCCGCAGAGCGAGGAAGGGGTCACACTGGTCTTCAACCTCAAGGGTGCGCTCAGCGCTTTGGGCCTCGACGCCGAGGCCGAGCTTACGGGCAGCCCCAGCTGGCCCTTCGCGTTTTCGTCGATCGAGCCGCGGGCGCTCTTCGACGTCGAGCGGATCACCATCACGATCCGGAGCGGCGCGGTCCGCAGCGAGGCCCAGCTCGACCCGGCCGACCTCACCCTCACCCGAGGACAGCTCGAGGTCCGCTTCCGGATCGGCGCCAACACCATCACCAGCACGACGGTCTTCGCCCGGGGCGAGGGGCTCCAGCAGGAGACCTTGGTGATCACGGCGCAGCTCGGGTCGCTCAGCCTGACGGGCCAGGCGACGTTCAGCCTGGGCCTGAGCGAGTTCAAGCTGGAGGCCTCGCTGGCCGGGCTGCTCCGCTTCTCCACCCGGCTCACCCCGGAGGGCCTCCGC
The DNA here is from genome assembly GCA_015487455.1 of Candidatus Bipolaricaulota bacterium. Classification (GTDB taxonomy): domain Bacteria; phylum Bipolaricaulota; class Bipolaricaulia; order RBG-16-55-9; family RBG-16-55-9; genus S012-72. The sequence goes on along the minus strand of WFPR01000249.1, from coordinate 13,899 downwards.
GAGCCCACCCTGGGGCTCCAGCTCCGCTTCTAGTTTGACTTTTCGCCCCCAGCCGCCTACGATTCTTGGGGATGAACGCCCTCTCGGGACGCAAGGTTGTCGTAGGGATCTGCGGCGGGATCGCCGCCTACAAGGCCGCCGGGGTCGTCAGCCAGCTCGTGCAGCGGGGGGCGGACGTCCGGGTCGTGATGACCCGTGCGGCCCGCGAGTTCATCGCCCCCCTCACGCTGGAGGCCCTCACCCGCAGGCCCGTGCTGATCGACCTGTTCAGGGACGAGCCCCTGGGGCACGTCGAGCTGGCCTACTGGGCGGAGCTGGTCGTCGTGATGCCCGCGACGTACGACATCATCGGGCGGATCGCCTCGGGGCTCGCGGACGAGTATCTCACGGCCCTCGTCGCCGCGACGCGGGCGCCCGTGCTGGTCGTCCCCGCGATGGAAGCCCAGATGTACGAGAACCCCATCTTCCAGCGGAACAAGCGCGAGCTGGAGGCGTTGGGCTACCGCTTCGTGGAGCCCGAGATCGGGCGCCTGGCCAGCGGGCGGGAGGGGATCGGACGCTTTCCGGCTGAAGACAAGATCGTCGCGGAGGTCGAGCGCATCCTGACGGAGGGCTCGCGACTGCGGGGGCTCCGGGTGCTGATCACGGCGGGGCCGACGCGGGAGCGCCTCGACCCCATGCGCTGCATCACGAATCGCTCGTCGGGGAAGATGGGCTACGCGTTGGCGGAGGCCGCCCGCGACATGGGGGCCCACGTGCGGCTGATCAGCGGGCCGACCCCGCTGACGCCGCCCGCGGGCGTTGACCTCATTCGGGTCGAGAGCGCCGAGGAGATGCGCCGGGCCGTTTTGGAGCACGCCCCCGACTGCGACTGGGTGCTCATGGCCGCGGCGGTGGCCGACTGGCGGCCCAAGCGCCCCCTCGCCCACAAGGAGAGCAAGCTCTCCGCTGAAACGCTCACGCTGGAGTTAGAGCGAACGCCCGACATCCTGAAGGAGCTGGGCGAGGCGCTGAAGGGCGAGCGCAAGCGGCCCCTCTTGGTCGGCTTCGCGGCGGAGACGGGCGACCTCGTGGAGAAAGCCCGACAAAAGCTCGAGCAAAAGGGGTTGGACGCGATCGTGGCCAACGACCTCTCCCAGGAGGGCGCGGGGCCCGAAGTGGACACCAACGCCGTGACCCTCATCTTCAAGGACGGTCGCGTGGAGGCGCTGCCCTTGATGCCCAAGCGCGAGCTGGCGCGGGAGATCCTGAAGCGCTTGGCCGATCGACTCGATAGAGCGTGAGCGTTGAAGCGCTAGGCAAGTAGCGCCTCAACGAACTCGCGGGCTTTAAACTCCCTTAAGTCGTCGGCGGACTCGCCCACCCCGATGAACTTGATGGGCACCTTCAACTCCTGGGCGATGGGGACGATCACGCCGCCCTTGGCCGTCCCGTCGAGCTTCGTGATGACGAGCCCCGTGAGCGGCACGGCCTCGTGGAACGTCCGGGCTTGCATGAGGGCGTTCTGCCCGATCGTCGCGTCCAACACGAGCAGGCGCTCGTCGAGCTCGCGGCCCAGCCGCTTCTCGACGACGCGCTTGATCTTCTTGAGCTCCTCCATGAGGTTGTGCTTCGTGTGGAGCCGCCCGGCGGTGTCGATGAGCACGACGTCCTTCTGGTGATTGAGGGCGTGCTCGACGGCGTCGTAGGCGACGGCGCCCGGGTCGGCGCCCGGCCGGTGCTTGACGAGCGTGGCTCCGACGCGCTCGGCCCAGACCTCCAGCTGCTCGATGGCCGCTGCCCGGAACGTGTCCGCCGCGGCGATGACCACGGAGCGGCCCTGCTCCCTTAGGCGCTTGGCGATCTTGGCCAGGCTCGTCGTCTTCCCCGAGCCGTTGACGCCCAGCACCAGCATCACCGTGGGCTGGCCGTCTGTTCTAAGCTGCAGCGAGCCCTCGGCGGGCTCCAGCATCTCCGTCAAGATCTCGCGGAGCCAATGGAGGACCCGCTCGTCCACGGCTACGGCTGCGCCCCCGTCCCCGTCGAGCCGCTCGCGGCGGGCTCGGCGTTTCAGCTCGTCCAAGAGGCTCAGGGTGGCCTCGACGCCCAGGTCCGCCCCGATCAAGATGGCTTCCAGCTCCTCCAGCAGCTCGTCGTCGAGCCGCGTGCGGCCCCGGAGGGCGGAGGCGATCGACCCCACCAGGCGATCGTGCGTCTTCTTGAGCCCTTGCTTGAGGCGATCGAGCCAGCGCATCTTTCGCATCTTTAAGCTACATCGCTACATTCGCTCAGGGGCCTTCAGGCCCAGAAGCTCCAGCCCCGTCTTGAGGACGGTTTTCGTGGCCCGGACGAGGGCCAAACGGGCCCGCTCCACCGCGGGCTCCTCCCCCAGAACTCGACAAGTGTCGTAAAATTTATTGGCCGCAGCGGCCAAGTCGGCCAAGTACTCCGCGACGGGGAAGGGGTCGTACTCCTCGACGGCCTGCCTGACTTTTTGAGGGAAGAGCTCCAGCTTCTTGGCCAGCGCCACCTCGTGGGGATGCGTGAGCACGCCGTAATCGACCTCGTCGGGCTGGGGGGGCGTGGACGTCGAGACGCCCGCCCTGCGGAGCACCCCGGCCATCCGGGCGTGCGTGTACTGAACGTAGGGCCCGCTCTTCCCCTCGAAGTTGAGCACCTCCTCCCAGCGGAAGTGGATGTCTTGCGTTCGCGAGCGGCTGAGCTGGCTGTAGAGGACGGCGCTCACGCCCACGTCCTGGGCGACTCGATCCTTTTCCTCGGGCGTCAGGTCGGCCGTCTTGGCGATGCTCTCGATGATCTCGCGGGTGCGCTGCGTGGCCTTCCGAACGACTTCTTCGAGGAAGATCACCCGCCCCTTGCGGGTCGACATCTTCTTGTCCTCGAACAGCACCATCCCGAAGGCCACGTGCACCAGATCCCGAGCCCACTCGTGGCCCATCCTCTCCAAAGCCTTGAAGAGCTGCTTGAAGTGGAGCGACTGCTCCGCCCCGACGACGTAGAGCTTCTTGTAAAAGCGATACGTCTCGTAGTGATACAGGGCGGCGGCCAGGTCGCGGGTGGCGTAGAGGGTGGTGCCGTCGCGCTTGCGCAGCAGCAGCGGGGGCATCCCCTCGCCCTCGCCCTCGCCCTTGTCCCCCTCGTCGTCGAACGGGATGATGACCGCGCCCTCGCTCTCCCGAGCGATGCCCTTTTTAAGCAGCTCCTCAATGAGCGGCCCCGTTCGATCCCGGTACGCGCTCTCGCCGCGCACCTCCTCGAACTCGACGCCCAACAGCTCGTAGTAGCGCCGGAACGCCCGCCAGCTCAGCTCCACGAACCACCGCCACAGCTCCAGGGCCTCTTGATCGCCCTCCTCGAGCTTCTTGAACCAGAGCCGGGCCTCCTCCTCCAGCTTGGGGTCCTTCTCGGCCTCCTCGTGGAACTTGACGTAGAGGCGGAACAGCTCGTAGACGTTTTCCCGCTCGACCCGCTCGCGCGAGCCCCAGCGCTTGTACGCCGCGATGAGCGCCCCGAACTGCGTCCCCCAGTCGCCGAGGTGGTTGACCCCGACCACGCGGTAGCCCAGGTGGCGGAAGAGGCGCTTGAGCGCGTTCCCCAGCGCCGTCGAGCGCAGGTGGGCGATGCTGAAGGGCCGGGCGATGTTCGGCGACGAGTAGTCGATCACGATCGTCCGGCCCCGGCCCTCGTCGCCCCCGCCGTAGCGCTCCCCCTGCTCCAAAATCGCCCCGACAATGAAGCGCAAGAGCGCCGCGCGGTCGACGGTGACGTTGACGTACGGCCCGGCGGCCTCGGCCTTGACGACGTGCTCGGCCTCCCGCAGCGCCTCGGCCAGCTCCCGGGCGACCTCGTGGGGCGGGCGCTTCTGCCTTTGGGCGAACGCGAAGCAGGGGAGCGCGTAGTCGCCCAGCTCGTCGCTCGGGGGCGTCGTGATGATCTTCAGGACGTCGGCCTCGGGGACGCCGAGCCGACGGCCCGCCACTCGGGCGATCTCCCGGACGATGGGGTTGCTCATCTCGATTCAAACCCACACAGAGCTCAAAGGAAGGCGCGAAGCCTTCCGGCTTAATTTAAGACAAAGCAAAAGCGGAGGCGAAAAGGGGCTAGGAGGGCTTGTGCTCGACGATGATCCGCACGCCGGTGCGCTCCTGCCCGTTGACCTCGACCTCGATGAAGCCGGGGGTCATGATGAGGTCCTGCCCGCGGCGCTCCAGAATCCGGCGGGCGATGGCCACGGCCTTGACGGCCTGGTTGACGGCCCCGGCCCCGATCGCGTGCGCCTCCACCTGGGGCGCCTTGCGCAGCGCGCCGATGATCGCCCGCGCCACGGCGTTGGGGTTCGACGACGCGGCCACCTTGAGGACTTCCATGACGACCTCCCTCCCGCTCTCGTCTCGCTGCTTGTACGGTCCTTGTCCTCTGCCCTCGCGGGCTCGCTAGCGATCGCGCCGGACGACGAAGTCGAAGCCCTCCAATAATACCGCCTTGAGGTCGGGGTCCGCCACCGTCAGGCCCTCCAGCTGCGCCTTGGCCGCCGCCACCGCCTCCTCCGCCCGCTGCAAGAAGCGCTCCCGAATTTGCAGGCGGACCATCTCGTCGAGCGCGCGCCGGCGCTCCGGCCCGCTGAGGGGGCCGCGCCGCAGCCGCTCGACCAGCGCCGAGTCCGGGGCGAGCCGGGCCAGCTCGATGTACGGCCACGTCAGCCAGCCGCCCCGCTGGTCGAGCCAGCGGGGCTTCCCCAGCGCCTCGCCGCCGAAGACGTCGAGCCAGTCGTCGACCATCTGGTACGCCCGCCCCAAAAGCTCCCCGGCCCGCTCGACCCGCTCCAGCTGGGGCTCGGGCAGCTCGGGGTCGCCGCAGAGCGCCCCGACCGCGCAGGCGGCCCGGATCAGCGCGGCCGTCTTCCCCGCGATCACCCGCTCGTACTCCGCCTCCGTGGGGAGCCGCCCCCGCAGGCTCTCCTGGAGCAGCTCGCCCTCGAGCACGCGCTCGACGGCTTCGATGATCAAGTCGCGCACCCGGAAGGGGTGGGGGTTGAGCAGCCGGAACGCCCGCGAGAAGATGAAGTCGCCCTCCAGCACGGCGATCTGGCTGCTCGAGAGCTTCCAGAGCGAGGCCCGCCCGCGGCGCTCGGGCGCCCCGTCGATGACGTCGTCGTGGGCCAGCGTGGCCAGGTGGATCATCTCGACGACGGCGGCCAGCTCGATCGCGGCCTCTTTAGAGCCCTTGGCCCCGAGCAGCTTGTAAAACAGAATCACTAAGGCGGGCCGGAAGCGCTTCCCCCCGCTCTCGACCACGTAGCGCCCGAGGTTCGCGACGATCGGGACGTCCGAGCGGAGGCGCTCGGCGAGCAGCGCCTCGACCTGGGCCAGCTCGTCCTGAACGTAGGGGGCGCCTCGGGCCAGGAGCGCGTGCATGGCGCCGCATTGTACTTCGCGCGTTCGCAAGGGTCCAGCCGCCGTTGGCGCCGCGCGGTTGACGCCCGCGCGCCCGTCGCGTATAAAGGCGAGGCCATGCACCGTGACCGTCCGGCTCGCCCGACGCCCGGCGTAGGCGTCGGCACGCTGCTGCTCGCCGTCCGCCCGTGGTCGTTCTCCATGACGGTCGTCGCGGCCACGACCGGGGCGATGCTCGCGCTGCTGGCCACGGGCTCGTTCTCGTTGGGGCTGTACGGGCTCACGCTGCTCGGGCTGATCGCGGCCCACGCGGCCACGAACCTCGTCAACGACTACTTCGACGCGCGCTACGGCGTGGACCGGCCGGGCGCGCCGACCACCCGGTACCGCCCCCACCCCCTGATCGAGGGCCTGCTCACCCCGGCGCAGGCGCTGGGGATCGCGCTCGGCCTCTACGCGCTGGCCTTGCTCGTCGGGGTGGGGCTCGCGGCGCTGCGGGGCTGGCCCGTCCTGCTGTTCGCGCTGATCGGGGGGCTGGCCGGGTTCTTCTACACGGCGGGCCCCGTCAAGTACAAGTACAGGGCGCTGGGCGAGCTGGCCGTGTTCCTGATGTGGGGGCCGCTGATGGTCGTCGGGAGCTTTTACGTTCAGACGGGGAGCTTCGCGGGCGCGGGGTCGGCCCTCTGGGCCTCGCTGCCGATCGGCCTGCTCGTCGCCCTGGTGCTGCTCGCGAACAACTTGAAAGATCTCAGCTACGATCGGGAGATGGCCGTGCGGACGCTCGCCACCCGGCTGGGGCGCGCGGGGGCGCTCCGCCTCTACGTCGCCCTGATCGTCGCCGCGTACGCGCTGAGCGCGTTGGGCGTGCTCGTCGGGGCGCTGCCCGCCTGGAGCCTGCTCGCGCTGCTCTCGATCCCGAAGGCGTGGGCGCTCGTGCGGGCGCTCCGGAGCGCGCCGGAGATCCCGCCGGACGCCGACCCCCGGACGGCCCAGCTGGCCACCCTCTACGGCCTGGGGCTCCTCGTTGGGCTGCTCCTGGCCTACGTCGTGCCGCTTTAATTGCATTTTGAAAGCTTTGAAAGCGGACCCATGCGAGCCCACGACGATCGAAGCGTCCCGGCCCTCGCCCTGAGCCTCCCGCTGGCCGTTGGGCTCTGGGGCTGGACGTTCGGGCTGAGCGCGGGGAACTTCTGGGGCAAGATCGCCGTCTCGGCGGCCGTCCTCGCCCTGATCTCGCTGTGGGCGATGGGGGAGCGCCGGGGGCAGCTCTTCCGGGTGCGCCGGGGGCACCTCGCGCTCGGGCTCGGCTCCGCCGTCGTGCTGTACGGCCTCTTCTGGGTGGGGAAGGCGCTCCTCACGGCGCTCCTGCCCTTCGCGGGCGCGGAGATCGCCCAAGTTTACGCGAAGAGGTCGGAGCTGTCGCCCGCCGCGATCGCCCTGCTTTTGCTGTTCGTGACGGGCCCCGCCGAGGAGATCTACTGGCGCGGGCTGGTGCAGCGGGCGCTGATGCGCCGCATCGGGCCGATGGTCGGGCTCTTCCTGGCGGCCTCCCTGTACGCGCTGGTGCACATCTGGGCGGGGAACGTCACGCTGATGCTCGCGGCGTTCGTGGCCGGGCTCGTCTGGGGCTGGATCTTCTTGGTCGAGCGCAGCCTCGTGCCCGTGATCGTCTCGCACGCCCTCTGGAGCGTCCTGATCTTCGTGGTCGCGCCGCTGGATTGACGTTCTGGATTAACGTTGCGCCTCCCCCCGCCCGTGGGCTAAGCTCTCCCCGAGCGACAAAGGGGGGAACGCGAGCATGACGCTCACGCAGAGCGGCGAGCTGCCGGTCTTCACCGAGGAACACCGCCTCTTCCGCCGGACGATCCGCCAGTTCGTGGAGGAAGAGCTGAACCCTCACGTCGACGAGTGGGAGGCCCAAGGGCGCTTCCCCAAGGACGTGTTCAAGCGCCTGGGCGAGCTAGGGGCCTTGGGCATCCGCTACCCGCAGGAGTACGGCGGGGCCGGGAGCGACATCTGGATGACCGTCGTGTTCTGCGAGGAGCTGGGCCGCTGCCGCTCCCGCGGCCTCACCATGGGCGTTTTGGTGCACACGGACATGTCCTCGCCCTACCTGGCCAAGCACGGGAGCGAGGAGCTGAAACGAAAGTATCTCCCTGCGATGATTCAAGGCGAGAAGGTGGGCGCGATCGCGCTCACCGAGCCCCACACGGGCTCCGACCTGGCCAGCCTGCGCACCACCGCCCGGCGCGAGGGGGACCACTATCTGCTGAACGGCAGCAAAGTCTTCATTACAAACGCCCTTCAGGCGGATCTGTTCTTCGTGGCCGCGAAGACCGCGCCCGAGCGGGGCAAGCGGGGGATCAGCCTGTTCATCGTCGAGCGGGACGCCCCCGGCTTCATCATCGAGCCGATGAAGAAGAAGCTCGGGATGCACGCCTCCGACACGGGCGAGCTGACCTTCCAGAACACGCCCGTCCCCGCTGAGAATCTCATTGGGGAGGAGAACCAAGGCTTCTACTACATCATGGAGGGGCTGCAGAACGAGCGCTTTGTCGCGTGCGTGGCCATGATCAGCGCCGCCCAGCAGGCCCTGGAGGACGCGATCGAGTACGCCCGCGACCGCGAGCTGTTTGGCCAAAAGCTCATCGAGTTCCAGCTCACGCGCTACAAGATCGCGCGGATGCAGACGCAGCTGGAGGCGGCCCGCCAGCTCACGTACTACGCCGCGCAGCTCTACGACCAGGGCCAAGACTGGACGCTGGCCGTCTCAATGTGCAAAGCCTTTTGTGCCGACGTGGCCAACCATGTAGCGGATGAATGTCTGCAGCTCCACGGCGGCTACGGCTACATCGAGGAGTACGACATCGCCCGCTTCTATCGCGATATCCGCCTCTGGAAGATCGGCGGCGGGACCACGGAAGTGATGTGGGAGCTGATCGCGAAGAAGATGGGGTTGTGATCCTCATGGGCGGTCAAGGCTAAAAACAAGAAGCCAATCGTTACCTGCCCCTACGGAAAAGTCATCATGGAGCTGTAGCGTAGTAAATCAATGCCCCGCGCTCCGATAGCGCCGCAGGCCCCGCTGCCAAAGGCCGTAGCCCCCACCCCCGAAGAGCAGGGCCAGCCCCGCTGCTAAGGGCAAGTAAAGCTGAAATCCTTCCCGCAGCACCCACGCGCTGGGGTAGAAGGCGATAAACCCTATGGGAACGACGAACGTTAAGATCACTCTGAGGGCGTGGCTGTAAATGTCCAGCGGGTACTGGGCGAAGTCCAGAAGCTGCATGAGCGGCGATGCAAAGGACGCCGAGCCCGGCAGCCGGAAACTTAGAGCCGCCAGCGCCGTAAAGAGCCCCCCAAGATGATCGTCCCCAGGAGCGCGCCCACGACGAGCTGCGCCACTCCCCAGAGCGTCCAAGGGACTTCGAGAAGGGCAGCGGCGACGGCCATCAGCACCGCTCCCAAAAGAATCGAGAAGACCTCCTGGACCCCGGAGCCCAGACCCTCGGCCAGCACTTGAAAGTAGGGGTTCAAGGGGCGGCTGAGCAACACGTCGAGCTGCCTCTCCAAGATGTAGCGCTCGGCGAACCAAAGGGTCCAGGCGAAGTGCATGTAGAACAGGCCTGTGGTCACGTGGAAGAAGCCCAACATGAAGAGCACCTCGGCGAAGCGCCAGCCCCGAATCTCGGGGACGTTCAAAAAGATGACCCCCATAAAGGCCACCGTGAGCCCCTGGTAGAGCAGCAAGGTGAAAAAACCCAGCAGGAAATCCCCGCGGTCGGCCATTGAAGCCTTGAGCTGTTGGGTTAAGTAACGCCCATAAAGCTTGAGGTAACGCATCGCCAATTAGGGACTTACGATGACGAGATCAGGAAAGTAACTCCTGTAAAAGCCCAAATCGCGGGTGAGCAAGCGATCGGCCTGTATTAGAGCATGCGCCCCCACCAAGAAATCGCTCAAGATGTGCTGCCTTACGGGAATGTCTTCGTCGCATCGAGGACATCGAACAGTTCGGCGAATTCCGCAACGGGGGCATTGCAGACCCTTTTTACGCCTTCGTGTGTAGCGCTTCCAGGCCCGAGCAGCGGCCTGCAGGGCCTCCGGCGAGGAAGGCAGCAGGCGAATTCGCGTGTCGCTCAGGAAGCGATTTAACTCGTCAGTGGACGGGAATTGCGAGGCCAGCTCCGCGTAGACGACCTCGCCGATCACAAGAGCACCCTGCTCCAGCGCCTCGTCGAGCTTTTGCTGAGAGCGCTCGGCAAAGCGGGCGTTAGGGATAAGCACGTCCAGCAGGACGTTCGTGTCCACGGCTGTGATCATGGCTGGTCGTGATCGTGCCCCCGCAACTCCTTGACGATCTCGTCAGGATTTTGGCCTTTCAGCTTCCGAAGGTAGCCACGATAGCGTTCAAAGGGCGAGCGTCGCATCCGCCTCCGCAGGACGAACTGCCCTTCGACTTCCACAAACTCCAGCTCGTCCCCCGGGACAAGCCCCAGCTTCTCGCGCACCTCTTTGGGCAGCGTGATTTGCCCCTTGCTCGTTACCTTAGCCGTCGGCATCTTTGACTCCTTACGTAAGGGGAGTTTGCCTTACCCACACTCAGCATACGGCTCGTTGCGACTCCTGACAAGGGAGCGGTGGCCGAACAAAGTTGGGGCCGATGTAGCCGACGACCTCGCTCCTTTCGATCTGCAATGAGACGTCGTCGAGAGCCTTGACGACGGTGTATTCCCGCCGGAAGAGATCTCGAATCGCTCCGAGGAGGCCGGATCTTCAGGCGAACGTCCTGAAGTGCATCGAGACCCGGGAGAGCTGAATCGAGCCCGGCTCAAGCCGGTTTCGATCGGGAGTTGAGGGGCTCATCGATGCGACAGCTGACCGGGGTGCACGGCATTTCGGCTCCAGTGCTGAACGATGACGTCCACCAAGGGGCTGGTGGGCACGTCCTCGCGGTTGTGGGGGTCCGGCCCGTACCGGAAGTTGAAGGCGTGCACCTCCTTAGCATAAGGCTCCCAGGAGGTCTCCCACAGCCACAGCGCATAGTTTAAGCCCCTCTGCTCGAACAGCTCCATCTGGTCGTCCATGAACCGAGCCGCCCCCGGCACCCAGCGCATCACCCCGAACTCGTTGACCGCCACCACGGCTTGACGGGCAGCCACGAACTCGTCCACCGTGGCCAGCAGCCCCTCCAGCCAATCGCGGTCAAAGGGCTCTGGGAACCCGTCCCAGTCTACGTCACACCGGCCGGGGTAGAAGCAGTCCAGGGAGTCCCACCCCTGATGGGTATACAGGTGCGGCTCGTATTGGTGGAACGTGTAGACGATGTAGGGATCATCAAGCACGTCAAGATAGGGGAGCCATCCCACGGCGCTGTAGCCGTTTCCGCCGATCAAGATGGGCGTCTCCGGGTCAACCTCCCGGATGGCCGCCACGATGCGGGGGTAGAGTTCGTTCCAGTCGTAGAGGGTGCCCCCATAGCGGGCGTAGAACTCCTCCGGGTCCCAGATGTCCAAGGGCTCCCCCAGGGGGAAGCTGCCCACCGCGTTCGAGTTGGGCTCGACCATGAGGTCGTAGCCGACCACGATGGGGTTGTCCCTGTAACGCCGGGCGGCGTAGCGCCACATCTCGACCCAGGCGTCTTGGGCGGCGGGATCGCCCCAGACGCGGTTGTTGTAGTAGCCGGGGTCGAACCAGCCCTCCTCGGGGTCGCTTTGGGTGTCCTCGCCCCAGAAGAAGGTGAACTCGCTCCGGCCCGGCCCGGTGCGAAAGGAGATCACCGCAAACAGATCTGCCTGGGCCACCATCTCGAGGAGTCGATCCAAGTTCTCTTGGACGGCGGGATCGAGCTGATAGGGGGGCTCCTCCGTGAAGAGGCCGGGGTGGGAGATGTTGACGTAGTTGGCGCCCAGGGCGGCCAAGCGGTTGAGATCCTCTTGGGTGTAGGGAGGGCCCAGGGGGCCGGGGCCCAAGAAGGTAGGCCCGTCCAGCTCGGGGTAGACGCGGCGCTGGTAGATGTTGGCCCCGCGCAGCTTCGTCTCCCCGGTCCAGAGGGCGTACTCCCCACCCGCACCCGAGCCGAACCCACCTTGCGATTGCGATCCCGGGACGAGGCCGCCCCCTCCCAGGGAGGCCCTCAGGAGGGCCAGCCCAAGCCCAACGACAAGGACAAAGACAAAGTAGCGTTTGCGCGACAGGTCCGTCACCTCCTTGCGAGCGAAAGCTCGATCACGGCGTGCTCTTGCAGGGGGAAGCGCAGCTCCACGCCGCCCCTCACGGGCAGGAAGCTCTGGCTTGTACGGCTCCCCAAGAAGGACAGCCGTTCTGCGGAGAGGACGCCGGAGCCGGAGGGCAGCCGCAGGCGGACCTCCACGGTCGTGGGGGTCGGGACCGCGTCGCCCCGATCCACCCCGTGGAAGTTGAGCGCCCTTAAGGCCAGCCTGCCGCCTCCCGCCCCGTCCCGGTACGGGAGCAGGAGCACGCCCCTGGGAGCCGTCACGCTCAGCAGGGGCTCCACCCCCGCCGGAGCGAGGAGGTCGTCGAGGAAGGCTTGACGGGCCTGCTCGGCCCCCGTGGGATCGGGTACCCCGCCCTCCCACGGCTCGGCGGCCCAGAAGTAGTCCAGCTCGTGCGTGAACGCCCAGCCCGCCTCCCAGCTGTAGAAGAAGACCGACCGGCCCGCGCCGTAGTCGTTGACGTAGACCTCCCCGGGCTGCACCCCGCTTAAGCTAACCCCGAAGACGTCCGCAAGCTGAAAATCGCTGAGCAGGACGCCCTCCTCGGTGTAGAGGGACGTCGGGCCGGTGGCGATCAGCTTCCCACCCTGGGCGACGTAGTCGCGGATCGTTTGGGCCTGCCGGGGGCTCATCGCGGCGAACATGGGAAGGATCACCAGCTCGTAGTCGGGCAGGCGGTGGAGTTCCCGCTCGCTCACCACCTCGAAGGGGATCTGCGACTCGAGGAGCATCATCGCCATGCCGGGGAAGGCGTCGTGATAGGGGAAGGTGCCCGTCCAGCTTCCCCTGTCGAGGAAGTCGAGGGTCTGCTGGGAGTACACCAACGCGACGTTGGCGTAGGGCTCCCACGGGCCGTAGTACGCCGCCCCCTCGGAGGCGAGCCAGCCGAAGAGCTGCCTGCGGAAGCCGGGATCGGGCGTTCCCATCATCGTCTCGTTCCCCGAGGTGTAGTAGTTCAGCCCCGCCGTGAGCACGGTCGCGGCGTGGAGGCGGGCCACGTCCCGAGTGTCGGGCTCGCCCGCGTAGACGTACGAGAGGAGCCAAGCGGGCTGCTCCCCGTCCGTGTGCCGCCAGAACAGCAAATCTGTGAGAAAACGGAGCCACAGGTAGTAGTGGGCGTCGGCGCTTCTACGGGGGCCGCCGTGCTCGTGGGCCGTAAGGTCGCTCACCGCGGGCAGGTCCAGGGTGCTGGAGCCCTCCTGGGTGGCCCCCACGTCCGGCCCCACGGACGTCTCGACGATCAGCTTAATGTCGGGGTTCACGGACTTGAGCGCGGCCCGGTAATCCGCGAGGAATCGGGAGGTCAGGGTGTAGCGCCACTTCACGAAGGCCCGCCAGGCGGGGTCGTCCCAGTCGGGCCAGTGCGCGTCGGGGGGCCGCGGGACGGGGAAGCCCGTCTCGGCCTCGAACTGCGCCACGGCCCAGGGGTCGAAGGTGGGCCACTGCTCCTGCCAGTCGTCCCCGAAGTCGAAGCGCAGGAAGGGGACGTCGAACCAGACGCCGTCGACGCCCGCGGCCGCGATCCGGCGCGCTTGGTTTAAGGCCAGGTCGCGGTACTCGGGGTGGGCCGGGGTGACCCAGACGTCCTCACAATCCGGGCAGACCCAGAAGGGCATCCCCGGCTGGGAGCCGTAGAAGACGGCCTTGCGCCCGTCGATCCCGACCTGGAGCCAGTCGGGGTGCTGGAGCGCCAAGCTCTCGTCCTCCTTGCCCGGGTCGACTTGGCCGTCTTGATCCTCGTCGACGCCGGGCGTCACGTACTCGAAGGGCGCAACGTAGATCACGTAGCGCACCCCGGGGTGCCGGGCCCGAAGGTATTGAACGCGCTCGGCGATCCTCCGGGTGTCCTCCGAGAGCAGGGGCTCGAAGAGGGCGGGCCAATAGCCGCTCACCAGGCTCCAGTCCAGGATGACGTTGGCCCCGTCGGCCACCGCCCGATCGACCCACCGCGCCCAGGCCGCGCGGCCGTCGGTGTCGGTGTCGCCGACGACGGCGTCGGCCCAGTGCTCCCCGTAGTCGTAGGGGGTGGCCACCCGGGCCGCGTACGTCCAGTCGTCGGGCCGGGGCGCGGGGACCGGCCGACCCCCAAGGGGCAGGAGGGCCAGGGCTAGAGCCGGGACTAGGGCTAGGGCTAGGGCCAGAGCCGGAGTCAGGCCCAGGGGTCGAGCGCGGGCGAGCGCAGTCGCAGTCGCTTTTGATCTATCTTTTCAGCTTCCCTCACTCCCTCTCCCCTTCGTCTTCGTCCGCTTCGGGAGCAGGACGTGGATGGGCTG
>WFPR01000248.1 GCA_015487455.1 Candidatus Bipolaricaulota bacterium | reverse complement strand
GAAGTCCACGTTGAGCCAACGCCCCGTGATCCCCATCATCGCAAAGAGCATCCCGAACGTGGTGATGAGGTTGATGAGCAGCCACCCCAGGATGTGCGAGATGGAGACCCAGCCAAACCCTAGGGGTGACATGTAGAGCTGCTCCAGCGTTCCCTGCTGCGCCTCGTTGATGAAGTCCCATGTGAGGTCGGAATAGGCGAAGACGATGAAGCTCCAGAGCATAAAGCCCATGACGATCCCGCTTAAGGTGGCCCCGAAGGCGGGGTTGCCGCCCCCCACGGCTTGGGCCCCGTAGAAGATCACCAAGAAGATCAAGAACAGGCTGATCAAGCCCGCGATGAGGTTGAAGGGATAGCGCACCACCATGAGGACGTTGCGCTTTACCAGGGCCTTTAAGACGATGGCGTGCCTCATTTCCGGGCCTCCCCCCGCACGATCCTCAAAAAGATCTCTTCTAGATCGGGATACTGCCTCCCGACGCTCTCCAGCCGGGCGCCGTTTTGCCTGAGCACGTCGATGACCTCGTAGACCCGCGAGGGGTCGAGCATCTCCGCCTCGATGATTGTGCGCCCGTCAGTGTCTGTAATCTTGAGGAGCTCAAAGCGCTCCTGAAGTTCGCGCCGCTGCTCGGGGGTGAGATGCCCCTCGACCTCGAAGCGATAGGCGCTCGCCTGGAAGAGCCGCTTTAAGTTTTCAATGCGATCGTCGACGACAACGCGCCCCCTGTTGATGATGATCACCCGATCGCAGATGTCCTGGACCACGCTCATGTCGTGGCTCGAGAGCAGGATGGTGCGCTCGCCCCTTTGGGCTAAATCCTTGAGGACCCGCCGCAGCTCGTAGGACGTCTCGACGTCCAGCCCCAGGGTGGGCTCGTCTAGTAGCAAAATTTCTGTTTGTTTGACGAGGGCGCAGGCGACGGCCAATTTCTGCTGCATCCCCCGCGAGAGAGCGCGGGCTTGCGTGTTCACCTTCTCTTGAAGCCCGAACAGCTCGATGAGCTCGTCGATGTAGCCCCTCACTTTTCGCAGGGGCAGCCCCTGCAGGCCCGCGAAGAACTCGAGATTGTCACGGACGGTCAGACGCCAGTAGACGTTGCGGTTGCCCTCTAACACGGCGGCGATCTTCTCCAGGGCTCTGTGGGGCTGGCGCAGGGCGTCGATCTCGTCGATCCAGATGCGGCCTGCCGTCGGGCGGATCAGCCCACAGATGCACTTGATCGTCGTGGTCTTGCCCGCGCCGTTGGGGCCGAGCAGCCCGACGACCTCGTTTCGGTGGACGGCAAAGCTGACGTGATCGACGGCCCTGATCTCCCCCTGCCGCCGACTGCGATAGATCTTGGTGAGCTCCTCTACGCGGAGGACAACCTCTTGGCTCATTCCTCCCCCAGCTCGCGCTTGAGCTCCTCGATCTGCTGGGCGACCTCGGCCAGCTCCTCCTCCAGGGCCTCGCGATAGGCCTCCAGCTCCCGCAACAGGGCCCGCTTGCTGCGGTAGCCCGGCTCGAAGGCCCAGACCCACATCGGCCCGAAGCCCATCGCAAAGCCCCACGGCCCGCCCATGCCCATGCGGAAGCCGAACCGCCCTCGCCGCCCGGAGGAAAAGCCGTGCCCGAACTCAAAGCCCATACGCTTCACCTCCCCCTGTCGCGATCAGGCTCAAGCGGAAGCCTTCGACTTCAGCCGCAGGCTCGTCCCGCACTCGGGACAGAAGAGCACGCCCAGACGGTGAATCCGCCCGCACTCGGGACAATTCCCCCACAGGTCCGCAAAGCAGTGCGGGCACACGGAAGCCTCCTTCGGGACGGTCCGAAAGCACTTGGGACAGCGGGGATGACGGTCCAGCGCCCGCTTCCGGGCGCGGGCCAGGCGCCGGCGGCCCGCCGCCGTCCAGAGCAGGTACCCCACCCCGCCCACGAGGAGCAGGGGCGCCCCGATCACCAAGCCCAGGAGCGCCGCCCCCGCGAGCTGCAGCAGGGCCCAGAAGACCGCGCCGATCGCGGCGACCACCGCGAACCCGATCGCGACGATCACGATCACGGGGATCGCTACGGCCAAAATGACCCAAAAGATCCCGGAGAGCACCAGAAGCGCTAAGATCGCGAGCCCCAAGATCTCCAAGACGGCCATAGGTGTCCCTCCTTTACGCTGCAGGCTGCCGCACCTTCAGTTCCCGTCGGCACTCCGGGCACAGGGACTCCGCAGCGGCCCCCCGGAGGTCGAAGATCCGGCCGCAGCGCTCGCAGTTGGCCTTCAGATCCCGATAGCAGTGGGGGCAGACCGCCTGCTCCGCCTCCACCCGCCCGCCGCAGTGGGGGCATCGCCGCGGGGGGAGCGCCTTCCCGGCGGAGATCCTCCGCACGCGCACGAGCCCCCGGCCCTGGAGGAGCCGACGGCTCAGGTCCATCGAGACGGGGATCCACCAGACCGCAAACGCGAGCCAGAGGAGCCAGCTCAGCTCCTTGAGCGTCGGGGTCACGACTTGGACCCCTCGCACCCCCAGGTAGAGGAGGAGCGCGAAGAGCACCCAGCGGAGCCCCTCGGCCCCGGGCCATTCGTTCCGGCCTTCGCTCCCCTCCGGGCCGCAACAGCCCCTAGACCCTCTGCTCCTCTCCCACGTCCGCCGACTCATCGACCTCCAGGCTCTCCTCGTACTCCACGCGCTCGATCTCGCAATCGGGGCCGATCACCACGCGCTTGCCCCGCACCACCTTGGCCTTGGTCGACTCCAGATAGATCTCGTCCCCCTCGATCACCTCGGCCTCGAGGGTGCCGTAGCCGCCGAAGCCCGTGAGGCTCAAGCCTAAATTGCCGAGCATCGCGCCCAGCTTCCCCAGCTCGCGGGCCATCTTCTCCACGTCGATGTCGATCTCGATCCCCAGCTCCTCGAACCGCCAGCGCTTGGCGCGCGCCTTCTCCCTCACCTTCCGTTCCACTTTGCGCTCTAAATCTTCAGGCCGGAAGCGCGGGCCCTTCTGTCGCACCTCGATCCGCTCGCCGCCGATCTCCCGCACCGAGCAGTCGCCGCCCAGCCGGATCTCGATCTCGTCGGCCGTGAGCAGCCCCTCGATCTCGAACGACCCCTCGGCGACGAACTTGTCGGCCTCGACGTCCCCGCCCACGGTGAGGGAGCCGCTCGTCTTGACGAAGCTCCCCCGGAGCCTTCGGCCGACGCGCAGCGAGCCCGAAGCCTTGACGACGTCCGCTTCGAGCTCGCCCTCGACGACGCCCGAGCCGCTCACCCGGACCTCCTCCGCCCGGACGTCGCCCTCGACGCGGCCGCTGCCCGCGAGCCTGACCTCCTCGGCCTCGACGCTCCCCCGGATCGTGCAGGAGCCCGCCGCGCTGATCGTCTCGGCCCGGACGTCGCCCTCGATCGTGCCCGAGCCCGCGACCTTGACGCTCTGGTACGTCCCGCCGCCGATCTTGCCCGCCCCCGCGATGCTGACCCGCTCCTTCCCCTTCTCGGTCACCACCGGCGCCTCCTTTCCCGCTCCAGTTCCCAGTCCCACTCCCCGTCCTCGCCCTCGCCCCTGGCCCCGGGGGCCAGCCGCGTCCGCCACCACCGGTAGCCCAGGTACGCCAGCCCGCCCACGAAGAGGGCCGGGAGCACCATCGAGAGGAGCCCGACCGCGAGCTTCAGCCCCACGTAGGCGACGAGGAGCCCCACGACCAGCCAGGCCCCGAGCTTCACCCACCCCTTGAGCCGCCGAACCGCCTCCTCCACGTCCATGTCCATGCCGCGCCGTCCCTCCCTTCCTCTTCTTCAAGCTTTGCCTCGCTTCTCGACCCGCTCCTCGTCAGGGGCGGGCTCCCCGGCCAGCCTCATCTTGGTCCGCTCGAGCAGCCGATTCAACTCGACGCGCGCCTCGACGCGGGCCGCCGGGTCGAAGCGCACGGAGCGCTCCGGGGCCAGGCAGACGAAGCGCACTTGCCCCTTCCGCAGCAGCCAGAGGGTCCACTCCGCCCCTGCCTCGGCCTCGCCGACCCCGCCGCTCTCGAAGGGGAGCCCGTCCCCGTCGTCGTGGTCGTCGCGTCGGAGGGTCCGGAGCGCCAGCTCCCACGCCTCCGGGGGCGCGCCCTGCCTTCGCAGCGCGTCCATCGCCGCCATCCAGAACGCCTCCCGGAATTGAAACGGCCCCTCCCGGCCCGTCGCGGCCCGGAAGCGCTCGAGCACCGCCTCCGCGATCCCGAGCCGCTCCCGGAGCGTTGGGCCGTCGAAGAGCCGCCGCGGCGGCGCGGGCGAGAGCAGCTCCGCGATCTCCTCCAACGAGTACTGGTCCTTGAGGCGCTTGATCAGCTCGATGCGATCTAAAATCTTCTCGCGGGGCAGGAAGGTCTCCTGGCCCGTGAAGGTGCTCTTGCGGATGAACCAGCTCTCGGGGATCAAGCCCTTGCGCTTCCACCGGTAAAACTGCCCGTACGAGATCCCGGTGCGCTCGAGGACCTCCTTCTTCGAGATCAGCGCCGCCTCCACGGCGGCCTCCCGCTCCCGCTCGCGATCGGGCTCAGGCTCGGGGTGGAGGTGGGTCGTCGGGGCCATGGCGGGCCCATTGTAACATAACACTGTTACGTTCGTCAAGGGGCAAACCCCGCCCGCGTTTTTCGGTACGATTCGGTAAGATAAGGCTCGATTCCCGTGTGGAGGAGGTCATACCCGTGCAGATCACGATCTACTATCGCAAGGACGACGAGTGGCTGATCGAGCTGCTCAAGACGCGGGCGTACGCCGAGCGCAAGAGCGTGAGCCAGATGGTCCTGACGGCCCTCGAGTGGTACTTCTCCCAGCAGGCCAAGGCCCAGGCCCAGGGCGGGAGGGGCCCGGCCCAAGCTCAAGCTGGAGCTGAAGCTCAAGCTGAAGCTGAAGTTGAAGCTAAAGGTGGGGCGGAAGGGCGCACGAGGGGCAAGCCGACGGCGAGGGCGAAGGGCCGCCGGAGAGGGAGGTCCGTTAATTGACGTTAACGGACAACCCGCGATGAGGACACGTTTGGAAGCCAAAAAGCCCCTCATCGGCCCACAAACGGGCGACGGGGAGAATGGCCCTGGTGAGGTAGCCCCAAACGCCCCAAAGACCAACGACGAGCCCATGAGCCGCGTGACCCGAGAAAAGCCCTACTCAACCTAAAAAACGCGAGGACGAAGGGAGGGAGCGCGGATGCGGCGGATGTGGCGGATGTGGAAGGGCCTCCTGGTGTTCTGGCTCGTCCTCGGGATGGCCTTTTCCGGGCGGCTCCTCGGGGATGAGGACCCGTCCCCGGTGGAGGAGCGCCTCGCCCAGGCCGAAACGCTCTTCCCCGAGCGCTACAAGCCCGAGGTGCTCGACGAGCTCATCGCGCTCTACGAGGGGGTGCTCCCCGAGCTGGACGCGCTGCCCCGGGAGCGCCAGGCCCTCGTGCTCAATCGGCTGGCCCAGCTCTACTACGAGAAGACGACCTTCACCGACGGCGACGTCCCCGAGGACCGGCCCCTGTTCGAGAAGGGCAAGACCTACGGCTTCCGGAGCCTACGGCTCGACGAGGAGTTCGCCGCCTGGGAGCGCAAAGACTTCCAAAAGGCGGTGAGCTTCGTCGAGGACGTCGCGGCCCTCACCTGGACCGCGGACAACTGGGGGTCGCTCTTCCGCTACAACCCGCTCGAGGGGCTGGCCCACGTCGGGAAGGTGAGGGCGATGTACGAGCGCTGCTTGGAGGTCGACGAGACGTACTGGGGCGGCAGCTGCCACAACGCCCTGGGGGCGCTGCTCGTCACCACGCCGGGCTTCCTCGGCGGCGACGTAGAGAAGGGCCGCGCGCACCTGGAGCGGGCGATCGAGGTCGATCCCGACTACCTGATGAACCGGGTGGTGTACGCGGAGTTCTGGGGCTTCACCTACGACGCGCTGGGGAACAAGAACGGGGTGCGGGATCGGGAGCTGGTCGAGCGCGAGCTGCGCTACGTGCTGGAGGCCCCCATCGGCGAGCGGTGGCCCTTCTGGAACCGGGTGGCCAAGCGGGCCGCCCAGCTCCTGCTAGAAGAGCTCAAGCGCTTCGTCGGGGAGTGACCAAGGGGTGCTCACGCGGCGGGCCTTCCTGCGGGCGCTGGGCCTGGGGGTGGGGGCGCTCGGGCTCCTCCACAAGCCCAAGTCGGGCGCAGGCGCCCTGTTCATCGCCGGCCCAGGGCGGGCGAGGGCGGAGGGGGTAACGCCCGGCCCGGCGGCGTTCGACTCCGGCGCGCGGGCCGTCCGCGAGGCGGCCGAGGCGCTCACGGGCCGGGGCCGGGGCGTGCTGGAGGCGTACCCGCCGGGGAGCGTTCTGTTTCTAGGGCTGCTCAGCCTGCTGCCCGAGCCCTGGCGGGTCGCCGGGCTGGACTGGGGCATCGCCGTGGGCGCGGGCGCGCCCCCAGCGAGCGCCCCCTCGGTCGACGCCGAGGCGCTCTTCGCGTGGTGCGTCCGCCAGTACCCGACTGGGCCGTACTCGGCCGTCGTGATCGGCGCGCCGAGCGGGGCGGCGGCCCACCTGGCCGCGCTGCTCCGGGCGCCCCTGCTCACCAGCTCCCTGCTGCTCGCGTTCCGCCGCCCCTCGACCCCGCCCGACGACGTCGCCGAGGCCCAGAAGCGCGCCGAGCCCCTGCTCGAGGCCCTCACCCAGGCCCGAGAGCGGATCTCGGCGCTCCCCTTTGAGCTTGTGCATCACGTCGACCCCGTGCACGACCGCCTGCTGGTCAAGCACCTGGCCCTCGTTCGAGTAAAGCTCCACGCGCTGCCCGAAGCCTATCGGGCGTTCCTCCGCGAACGCCTGGAGCCGGGCGGGGCGCTCGTGCTGCTCAACTGTACTTACCCCTGGCCGCAGTATCGCCTGGGCGACGGCGTCTACGTCCAAGTCGGCGGCCTCGGCGGGGTTTCCCCCGCTGAGTATAAAAAACGCTGGCCGCTGCCCTACCCCTTGGAGGTGCGCCGGGAGTCCGAGTGGGGCTGCCCCGAGCCGTTCGCCGAGAGCGTCCGCGCGTTCGCCGCGCGGGAGGGCTTCGAGCTCCTGGAGGTCCGACTCGACCACCCCTGGGCCTACAGCCGGCTGGCCTACCGGGCGTACCTCGCCTGCGAGGGCGTTCGAGGCCGCTGGGTCTTCCTCGACTGCTTCACCCATCAGAACCCGCGGACCAACGTCCGGACGGGCATTCCGGGGCTCTGGCTCCCCTTCAACACGATAGACGCCCTCGAGCAGGCGAGGGCCTTCCTCAGGGGCAAGCGCTTTGAGCGGATCTATCTCGCGCTGGTCCCCGCGATCCCGCCCGCCCCGGACACCTGT
>WFPR01000247.1 GCA_015487455.1 Candidatus Bipolaricaulota bacterium | reverse complement strand
GGGCTGGGGGCGGCCCTGCTGGCGCTCGGGGCGCTCGGGGCGGCCTGGGTCCTCCAGGGCGGCGGACCGGACGCGACGCCGCGCGCGCAGGCCCAGGCGTCGACGGAGCCGTCCGTTGAGACGGGGACCGGGATCGGCCAGCGGGCGCCGGGCTTCGTGCTCGCCGACCTCGACGGCAACCCGCTTCGGCTCGAAGACCTCCTCGGGCGCCCGACGATCCTCTACTTCTCCGCCGCGTGGTGCACCTCGTGCATCCCGCAGACGAGGGAGCTGGCCAAATTGAAAGCGGAGTACGGCGACCGCGTGCACGTCGTCTGGATTGACGTCAACCCCGGGCGGGACACCGCGGAGGACCTTCGGGAGTACCTCGACAAGTACGGCCACGAGGGCTTCCTCGCCGCCTTCGACACCCTCACCGGCGAGGTCGCCCGCCGATATCGGGTTCGGGCGCTCGGCCAGACGTACCTGCTCGATGAGCGGGGGATCGTCGTCCAGAGCGGCGTGGGCCTCGTCTTCTCCGAGGGGTTCCGCCGAGCCCTGCGGGAGCTCGCGTTGAGGGCTTCCACCGAGGGGTAGACGAGCGCGGGGCATCGCCATGGACCTGGACCTTGGGCTGCTCGCCTTCTCGTTCACCTCGGGGGCCCTCGCGTTCTTCAACCCCTGCGGCTTTGCGCTCCTTCCGGCCTACGTCTCGTACTACCTGGCCCGCGGGGAGGGGCCGGAGCAGGGGCCCCGAGGGCTTCTGCGGGCCCTCATCCGCGGGCTGAGCTTGGGGGTGGCCGTAAGCGGCGGGTTCATCACCGTCTTCGCGATCCTGGGGGCGATCGTCTCCCTCCTCAGCGGCGTCTTCGGAGCCCTGCTCCCCTGGGTGGGGGCGGGCGTCGGGGTCGGGCTCTTCCTGCTGGGCGCCCTGATGATGCTAGGACGGGCGCGCGTGAGGCTGCCGCTGGTCGATCGGGTCGCCGCCCGGATCGCTCCTCAGGGCAACCCCCATCCCCAAGGCCGAGAGCAGGGGCTGCTGTTCTACTATCTCTACGGGGTGGCCTACGCGCTGGCCTCGACCTCCTGCACGCTGCCGATCTTCCTGATCGTCGTCTCCGCGGCGCTTTCCAGCGGGCTCCCCGGCGGGCTGGTCCCGTTCGGGGCGTACGCGCTGGGGATGACGCTGATGATGATCGGGCTCTCCGTCCTCCTGGTCTTCTCCAAGGCGGCGATCGAGCGGTTCATGGGGCCGGTGACGCGCTTCGTCCGCTGGGCCGGGGCCGTGGGCGTGATGGCCGCGGGCGCTTACCTCGTCTACTACAACTTGGTGTACAGCGGGATGGTCCGCCTGGGGGGCTTGGGGGGCCTCCCCTGAGCGCCGCGCGCCGGGAGTGCAGAGCGTGCGAGCCTGTGGACTGTTCGACTGTTGACATCGCCCCGGCGAGGGATTACGCTCCCTCCCACGCCCATGGAACCGAGGCGCTGGGTGGTGAAGCTGGGGAGCCGGGTGGTCGTCCCCCGGGAGGGCCGGGAGCCCGACGTCCCGTTTTTAAGGGAGCTGGCCCGCCAGGCCCGCGCGCTCCGAGAACAGGGGCACGAGCTGGTGATCGTGACGTCCGGCGCGATCGCCACGGGGCTCGCGCTGTTGGGGCTTGCGCGCCGCCCGCCCGCGATCGCCAAACAGCAGGCCATCGCCGCCATAGGGCAGATCGCGCTCATGGACGCCTACCGCGACGCGTTTCAGGGGGAAGGGCTCACGGTGGCCCAAGTTTTGCTCACCCACGAGGACTTTCGCCACCGGGAGCGCTTCTTGAACGCCCGCCAGGCGCTCAAGGCCCTCCTCGAGCTGGGGGCCGTCCCCCTCGTCAACGAGAACGACACCGTGGCCACAGAAGAGATCAAGGTGGGCGACAACGACAACCTGGCCGCGATGGTCGCCTGCCTGTGGGAGGCGGATTTGTTGATTCTGCTGAGCGACGTGGACGGGCTCTACACCGCCGACCCCCGCTCAGATCCTACGGCGGAGCGCATCCCCGTGGTGGAAGACCTGGACGCGATGGAGGCGTTCGCGGCGCCCACGCAAGACCCGGCAGCGGTGGGCGGGATGCGCACCAAGGTGGAAGCCGCCCGCAGGGCGGCCTCGTACGCGATCCCCACGGTGATCGCGCGGGGCCGGGAGCCCGACGTGCTGGTGCGCTTGGCCCGGGGGGAGCGGCTGGGCACGCTCGTCCGCCCCAAGGCGAAGCGCCTGACGGCGAGGAAGCACTGGATCGCCTACGCACTGAAACCCCGGGGCTCCCTCACGGTGGACGAGGGGGCGTACCGGGCGGTGGTCGAGAGGGGACGGAGTCTGCTGCCCTCGGGCGTGGTGCGGGTGGAGGGGGACTTCCAGCGGGGCGACGCCGTCGAGCTGAGGGCGCCCGACGGGCGGGCGTTCGCGCGCGGGCTTGTGGCCTACGGGGCCCACGAGCTGCGCCGCATCCAGGGGAGGCGCACGGACGAGATCGAGCGGGTGCTGGGCTACAAGTACCGCGACGAGGTGATCCATCGGGACGATTTAGCGCTGCTGGAGGAGGCGAAAGCATCATGAGCGAGCTGCGCGCGATCGCGGAGCGGGCGAAACGGGCGGCCCGGGAGTTGGCGACGCTCCCCACGGAGACGAAAAACAAAGCCTTAAGGGCGATGGCCGACGCGCTCGAGGCCCACATGAGCGTGATCTTGAAGGCCAATCAAGAAGACGTCGAAGAAGCCCGCCAGAAGGGCCAGACGCCCGCCCTGCTCGATCGCTTGGCGTTGAACGAGTCACGCATCGAAGCGATGGCTCAAGGATTGCGGAATGTAGCCGAGCTGTCCGACCCCGTGGGCGAGATCGTGGAGGCGTACGAGCGCCCCAATGGGCTTAGGGTGCAACGGGTGCGGGTGCCGCTGGGCGTGATCGGGATGATCTACGAGGCGCGGCCCAACGCCACCGCCGACGCGGCCGGGCTCTGCCTAAAGAGCGGGAACGCCGTCATTCTCAGAGGGGGCAGCGAGGCCCTGCGCTCGAACGTCGCCATCGTGGAGGCCCTCCAAGTTGCGCTGAAGGAGACGGGCGTCCCCGAGGACGCCGTGCAGCTCGTCAAAACCCCCGATCGGGCTCTGGTGGACGAGATGCTTCAGCTCGTTGGATGGATCGATTTGATCATCCCGCGGGGCGGCGAGGGGCTCATCCGCTACGTCCAGGAGCGCGCCCAGGTGCCCGTGCTCGCCCACGCCAAGGGCGTCTGCCACGTCTACGTCGACGCGGAAGCCGACCCCGACAAAGCGTTGAGGATCTGCGTCAACGCCAAGGTGCAACGGCCCGGCGTCTGCAACGCGATGGAGACCCTGCTCGTCCACGAGCGGATCGCGCCTCAATTCCTGCCCAAAGTGGCCGAAGCGCTGCGGGAGAAGGGGGTGGAGCTGCGGGGCTGTCCCAAGACCCGCGCCCTCGTCCCCGACATCAAGCCCGCGACGGAGGCCGACTGGGAGGCGGAGTACCTCGATCTGATCTTGGCCGTGCGCGTGGTGGGCTCCCTGGACGAGGCGATCGAGCACATCGCCCAGTATGGGTCGAGGCACACGGAGGCGATCGTGACGGAGAACCCCCAGACGGCCCGGGAGTTCTTGCAAAGGGTGGACGCCTCGGCGGTGATGTGGAACGCCTCGACGCGCTTCAACGACGGAGGCGAGCTGGGTTTGGGGGCTGAAATCGGGATCAGCACGACGAAGCTCCACGCCTACGGGCCGATGGGGCTCAGGGAGCTTACGGTCCCCAAGTTCGTGGTGGTGGGGGACGGGCAGGTGCGGGAGTAAAGCGAAAAGCGTGCAACGTGAAGGAGGAAAGCATCATGAGCGCAATAAAAATCGGCCTCATCGGCACGGGCTTCGCCCGGCGGGTGATGCTCCCGGCGTTCCGGGCGCTGGAGGGTGTTGAAATCACAGCCGTCTGCAGCGGGCGTCGGGAGAACGCCGAGCGCACGGCCCAGGAGTACGGCATCCCCGCGGCCTATGACGACTATCGAGAGATGCTCGAGCGCGAGCCGCTCGATCTGGTCGCGATCGTCACGCCCCCGCACCTGCACCGGCCCATGGCCCTGGCGGCCCTCGAGCGGGGGCTTCACGTGCTGTGCGAGAAGCCCACGGCGCTGAACGCCCAGGAGGCCCGCGAGATGCTCCAAGCCGCCGAGCGCGCGGGCGTTTTGCATCTCATAGACCACGAGCTGCGCTTCCACCCCTCCCTGCAAAAGCTCAAGGCCCTCATCGAGGAGGGCGAGCTGGGGGCGCCCGAAAGGGTCACGTTCTCGATCCACTGGCGCTACCCCATGGACCCGAAGCGCCCCTGGGGCTGGTGGTTCGACGCTTCCAAGGGCGGCGGACTGCTGGGCGCCCTGGGTTCGCACCAGATCGATCTCTTGCGCTGGCTTCTTGGCGATTTGAAACGAGTGTGCGGGCACCTGCACACGGTCATCAAGGAGCGCCCACACCCCGAGACAAGGGAGCTTGTGCCCGTCACGAGCGACGACTACTGTGCCTTCTTCGTCGAGCTGCAGAACGGGGCCGTCGGGACCGTCGTGCTGGACGCCACGGCGCGGGCGCCGTCGGTGGAGGAGAGCTGGCGCGTCGTCCTGCACGGCGAGCGCTCCTCGCTCCTGTTCGACGGGCTCGGCAGGCTTTGGTGCATCGTGAAGGACGGCGAAGCCCAGGAGATCACGCCCCAGGCGCCCGTCTATCGCGTCCCCGAGTCGGAGGCGCCGGGGCTGCCCGAGGGCGTCTTCCCCACGGGCTTTTGGTTCTTCGCCCGCGAGATCGTGGCGGCGCTGCGGGAGGGTCGGACGCGCGTCGAGGGCGCGGCGACGTTCCACGACGGGCTGAAAGTACAAGAGGCGCTGGACGCCGTGCGCGCCTCCCACGCGCAGCGCCGCTGGGTCGAGCTGACTTGATCGCAATAAGCGATGGGCGACGAGCGCGGGGCGTGGGTGTGGGCGTGCCCTCCGGAGCTGGTCGAGGGCGTCCGGCTCTTCAACGCGGGCGAGTACTTCGAGTGCCACGAGGTGCTGGAGGGGCTGTGGCGCCGGGAGCCCCACTCGAGCCCCTTGCGGGCGCTGTATCACGGGCTGATTCAAGCGGCCGTGGCGTTCTACCACGCCGAGCGGGGGAACTTTGTGGGGGCCGTCCGGGTGCTGGAGCGCGCGTTGCCCCGCCTGCGCCCGTACGTCGGGCGCTACCGGCGCTTGCCGCTGGAGGCGTTCGTCCCCGAGCTGGAGCGCTGGCTCGAGCGCTTCCGGGAGATGAGAGACGCGCCCGCTCCAACCCCGTGCGCTCCGCTCGACCCTTCACAGTTTCCCAAGCTGAGGCTGGAAGAGCGGCAGCGGTAACTCGCGCTCGCGCCCCGGCGCGCGTCCACGCCCGTTTAGGCGCTCGGCGCGGTCAACGCGGTCAAAGAGGTTCTCCATGATCTCGACGCGGCCCCGGGCGGTCACGCGCACGGCGTAGCGCCGCCCGTCGACCTCGCAGAGGAACCACGCGCCCCGGCGCGGGACGGCCCAGAGCAGCGCCCGCCTCGCCCCTGTATCCCCGTGCAGGTAGCGCCGGAGAGCGTTGAGGACCGCGCGGTCCGCCAGCCGCTCCATGTCTTCGCACTTGGCCTTGCCGTCTGTGCCGTTGCTCCTCGCCATTTTGGCGTCGTCGGGTTGCAATCTCTGCAGAAAGCCCGTTGGGGGGCACAGT
The DNA here is from genome assembly GCA_015487455.1 of Candidatus Bipolaricaulota bacterium. Lineage (GTDB taxonomy): Bacteria > Bipolaricaulota > Bipolaricaulia > RBG-16-55-9 > RBG-16-55-9 > S012-72. Next base: position 4,349 of record WFPR01000247.1, on the reverse strand, counting down.
GTAGCACACGATTCAACGGATCTCCGGGGTCGGCGTTCGCAAGGCGGTGGGCCACCGCTCCCCCGAGCAGGGGTCGCTTGCGCCCGCGAAGCCGCGAGGGGACAATCCCTGAGGGGCGAACGCTATGTGCGGACGGTTCTCGCTCACTCTCGCCCGCCGACTTGAAGTGGAGGAGGCGCTCGGGGTTCGGCTCCCCGAGGGGCTGCGGCCGCGCTACAACGTCGCGCCCACCCAGGAGGTGCTCGCCCTCGTTCACGACTCTAACGGGCTCAAGCTCGAGCGCTTCCGCTGGGGCTTGGTCCCCGCCTGGGCGTCCGACCACCCCTCCTCCGGCCGTCGGCTCATCAACGCCCGCGCGGAGACGCTGTTCGCGAGGCCGAGCTTCCGCGAGGCCGCCCGGCGGCGGCGCTGTCTGATCCTGGCCGACGGCTTCTACGAGTGGCAGAGGCGCCCCGACGGCCGCAAGATCCCCTTCTACGTCAGACTCAAGGGTGGACGGCCCTTCGGGATGGCCGGGGTCTGGGAGGCGCGGACGTGCGCCGTCGTCACGGTGGAGGCGCACGAGCGCGTGAAGCCCGTTCACGGCCGCATGCCCGCGATCTTCCCCCTCACCCAACGCGAGTGGATCGAGCGCTGGCTCGACCCCGACGCGAGGCCCGCCGAGCTGCTCGGCCTGCTGCTCCGGCTGCCCACGCTGCCCCAGCTGGGGGCCGAGCTCGAGCTGTACCCCGTCTCGCGGCGCGTCAACCGCGCCGACGTCGACGACCCAAGCTGCGTGCGTCCCCTCTCTCGAACGCGCTAGAATGGGGCGGCATGCCGGGGCTCAGGCTCGTCGATCGCTACCTGCTGCGGGAGATGGCCCTCCCGTTCGCGCTCGCCTTGGTGGGGTTCCTCGTCTTCATCTTGCTGTTGCTGCTGGGGCAGTTCTCCGGGCTGCTCGTGACCCGTGCGCTGGACTTCGACGTGCTCGTCCGGCTCCTGCTCTACAAGACGCCCTACTTTCTGGTGTGGGCCTTCCCGATCGCCACGCTGTTCGCGATCGTGCTGGCGCTGGGGCGGCTGGGCCACGACCGCGAGCTGATCGCCCTGCAGGCCGCCGGGCTCTCGCCCCGCCGCCTGCTCCTCCCCGTCGTGCTCGTGGGCGCGCTGCTCAGCGGGGTCGCGTTCGGAATCGGCGACACGCTCGCCCCCTGGGGCAATCGGGAGTTCTTGAAGCTCTATGTGGAGCAGCTCTACGGCGGTCGGCAGACGCCCCAGATCCGCGACAACGCGTTCTTCAAGGGCGTCGATCGGCGTTTCTTCTACGTCCGGCGCTACGATCCCGTTACCCAGACGCTCCAAGACGTGCTCGTCTACGACTTCACGGGGGAGCTGGCGCTCGACAGCGAGGGCAGTAGGCTGCCCAAGGTCCTCACGGCCCGACGCGCGCGGTGGGAGGGGGACGTCTGGAAGCTTCAAGATGGATGGCTCTACGCCTTCGACGCCGAGGGGCGGCTGCGCTACAGTAGCCGCTTCGAGGCCATGGAGATCCGCGTCGGCGGGACGATCCAGAGGCTCGTCTTCGAGCAGCGGACGCCGAGCGAGCTGAGCCTGGGGGAGCTGGCCGAGCGCATCCGGGCGTTCCGCGCCGTGGGGCGCCCCCCCGAGCCCCTGCTCGTCGAGTATCACTTGAAGATCGCGATCCCGCTGGCGTGCCTGGTGTTCGCGCTCTTCGGCGCGCCCCTGAGCCTGCTGATCGGCCCGCGGGGCCGGGCCCTGGGCGCGATCTTAAGCGTGTTGCTGGTGCTGTTCTACCAGGGCTTGCTCTTCTGGACGGCCCAGATCCTGGGGACCCGTGGGGACCTGCCGCCCGCCGCCGGGGCGCACCTGCCGAACGCGCTCCTCGGGCTCGTGGGGCTCTGGCTGCTTTGGAAGGCCGACCGCCTAAGCCGCCTCGACCTCGTCGAGCGCGCCCGGCGGCTGCTCCCCCTCGTGCTCGCGCTCGGGATCGCTTTTAAGGCGCTCACCGCAGGCGAGACGACGGGGTGGGCTCAAACTCAAGCTCCGGTCCCGCGTTCGAGCCAAAGCGCGCCCTTGACGCTGGAGGCCGACGTCCTCCGGCTCTCCCCGCTGGGGGGCAGCGCTTCGGGGGGGAGCGCGTGGCGGCTGGAGGCCGAAGGCGTGACGTTCGCGCTGGCTCGGGCGGGGCTGCGCGGCCGGGCCGAGCGGCTGGAGGCGCGCCTCGTCGAGCGAAAGGATGCAACGCTCGCGATGGCGGAGCTCACGCTGACCCAGTCGGCCTCCGTGGAGCTGCCCCACGGCCGGCTCTCCGCCGAGCGGATCGCGCTCAGCCCCCTACGCCTGAGCCAAGCCGAGGCTGAGGGCGAAGACGAAGCCGAGGAAAGTGCCTGGACGATCGAGGCCCAGGGTCGCGTGCGCCTGCGGGACCCCCGCGAGAAGTTCCAAGCGAGCGCCCAAAGGCTGACGCTCGAGCTCCTCCCGCTCAGGGAGGGGTGGCGGGTGAGCGCGGCGTGGGCCGAGGGCTTCTCGGGCGAGCTGGCCTTCACCAACGCGCGGGGCGAGCCCCACCGCCTGCGCTATCAGGGGGCGCGGGCCCGGCTCGCCTTCGACGAGCGCGGCGGGCTGGCGAGCGTCAGCGTGACGCGCGGGGAGTTCACGACCTGCCCCTGCGCCGCGGCGATTCCTCAAGCGGCCTACTCGATCCGCGCCGAGCGGCTGTTCATCCGGCCCGACGAGCTGCTGGCCGCCTTGGGCATCACCATGCGGGCGTTCGGGACGCCCGTCTTCTGGGCGCCCGCGTACGTCGCGCCCCTGGGCGACGTCCGGCAGCGCTACCCGTTCCTGCCCGAGGTGGGCCGGGACGCCCGACGGGGCTGGTTCGCCCGCTGGCGCCTCCCCGCCTTCGGGGGCGAGGGGCTGTTCGGCTTCCTGCTGCTCGACGTCTACACGGGGTCCCGCGAGGTCGGCAGCGGACTCGATTTGAACTACAAAGCGCTGCCGGGCTCCCGGGGCGGCCGGCTCTCGGTCTATCGCCTGGTGGGGGCCGACGAGGCGCTCTCGCTCGACTGGGCCGAGACGCTTCAGCTCGACGAGCGGACACAGCTCGATTTGAGCTTGGGCCTGCGGACGGGCCTGCTGGCTCAACAGGCGACGACGCTGCTCTCCCAAGCGACCCTGAGCGGGTCGGCGGGGGGTTGGAGCTGGCGCGTCGGGCTCGCCCGCGAGCAGCGCCTCCTGGGCCCGGAGCCCGACCCCGAAGCGCTCGAGAAGCTTCCATATCAAGCGCTGGAGCGCCTCCCCGAGCTGAGCGTGCGCCGCGAGCCCCTGGGCGTCGAGCTGAGGTCGGGGCTCGGGCTCGTTCCCGTGCAGCTCTCGTGGGGCTTGAGCTTCGGGCGCTATCGCGAGGTGCCCCTTAAAGGCCCCGCGCGCGAGAGCGCCCGCTTCGACGGACAGGCTGCGCTCGAGCTGCCGAGGCTCTCGCCCGTACCGGGCCTCGAGCTTGAGGCGAGGGCGGGCGCGCGGCTCTCGCTCTACGAGCGGACGCGCCGCGAGGCCCTCGACGTCGCGGCGCAGCTGAGCTGGCAGCCCTTGCCCACGCTGAGCGTCTCGCTGGCCCAGCTCGACCGGGTCGTGCGGGGACGAAGCCCGTTCCGCTTCGATCGGCTCGCGCAGGAGCACCGCCTGACGCTGCGGGGGGAGTGGCGCTGGGCCGAGGTCGGCGCGCTGGGGCTGAGCGCGGGCTACGACTGGGGCCGCGGGCGCTTCCTGCCCGCCCGCGCGACCGTGACCGTCAGCGCTCAAGGGGCGCTTTGGGGTCTGGGCGCCCGAGGCCAGCTCACGGTCGGGGCCGACTTCAACGCGCCCGCTCTAAAGCGCATAACGGTTCAGGCGCTCCTGAACGAGAAGCTCTCGATAAGTGGCGGGTACAGCTTCCTCCGCCGTCGCTTTGACGACCTCATCGTCAAGCTGGACCTGGGGGAGCCGCTCCGGCTCGGGCTGCGCTTTGATGTAAACGCGCTCGCGCCGCGCCGGGCGAGCGTTCAAGCCCGCTGGGCGCTGGGGGAGTGGGCCGTCGACCTCGGCGCGGAGTACGACTTCGCGCGGGGGCGCGTCGCGACGATGCAGCTCGGGCTGGTGAGGACGTTCTGCCGCGCCTGCTGGCAGGTCGGGATCTACACGAACGGGGAGCGCGTCTGGCTGGAGGCGCGCATCAACGCCTTTCCCTCGGCCGAGGTGCGCTTCTCCCCGACGGATCGGAGCCTCTCCTTCGGGCCCTGAGCCTTGAGCCTTGAGCTTTGTCGAGGTGGATTTGGGAGGTTCTTGACGCTCCGGCGGTGGAGGGGCTATCC
>WFPR01000246.1 GCA_015487455.1 Candidatus Bipolaricaulota bacterium | reverse complement strand
CCATTGTAGCACAGGGCCCCCTCGAGCCCGGAAACGAGGGCAAACGCTCAAGGGGACGGATGTCTTTTGTAATCCGATGCGTCTTTTGCTAGAATAAAAGCGCCATTTTTCGGTGAGAGGGACCCAAGGAGCCAAGGAGAAGGAGAGAGCCATGGCGCAGACCCTGCACACGAACGCTCAGAACGCCCGACGGGACGGCGCTTACGGCGCCGAGCACATTCAAGTACTGAAGGATTTGGAGGCCGTCCGCAAGCGGCCCGGCATGTACATCGGGGGCACGGGCCTCGACGGCCTGATGCACCTGATTTGGGAGGTCGTCGACAACGCGATCGACGAGGCGCTGGCGGGCTTCTGCACCGAGATCGAGGTGGTCGTGCACCCCGACCTGCGCATCACTGTGAGGGACAACGGCCGCGGCATCCCCGTCGAAGTCCACCCCCAGGAGGGCATCCCCACCCTGGAGCTGGTGATGACCAAGCTCCACGCCGGGGGGAAGTTCGACCACAAGACGTACAAGGTGAGCGGCGGCCTCCACGGCGTCGGCGTCTCCGTCGTGAACGCCCTTTCAGAGGAGCTGGTCGCGGAGGTCAAGCGCGACGGGCGGCTCTACCGTCAGGTCTTCCGTCGCGGCCGCAAGGTCACGGAGTTGGAGGTCGTCGGTCCCGCGGAGGGGACGGGCACCGCGATCACCTTCAAGCCCGACCCCGAGATCTTCGGGGAGATCAAGTACGACTTTAACAGACTCTCCCGCCGCCTGCGGGAGCTGGCCTATCTGAACCCCGGCCTGCGCATCCGGCTCGACAACCGCGTCACCGGGCTGAAGTACGACTTTTGCTTCGAGGGCGGGCTCGTCGAGTTCGTGAAGTTCCTGAACGAGGGGAAGGAGTCGCTGCACGAGCCCATCTACTTCCGGGGCGCGCTCGGCGAGGACGGGGCCGTCCAGATCGAGCTGGCCCTGCAGTACACCGCCGACTACGACGAGAACGTCTTCGCCTTCGCCAACAACATCCACACCAAGGAGGGCGGGACGCACCTGACGGGCTTCCGCTCGGCGCTGACCCGGGTGCTCAACGAGTACGGGCGCGAGAAGAAGATCCTGACGAAGGACGTCGAGAATCTGGACGGCAAGGACGTGCGCGAGGGGCTGACCGCGATCCTCTCCGTCAAGCTGCCCGACCCGCAGTTCGAGGGCCAGACCAAGACGAAGCTGGGCAACCCCGACATCCAGGAGAAGACGTTCAACTTCGTGCGCGAGCAGCTCGCGCTCTATCTCAACAAGAACCCCAACGTCGCCCGCGTGATCCTGGAGAAGGCGATCCAAGCGGCCCAGGCGCGGCTGGCGGCCAAGAAGGCCCGCCAGCTGGTGCGGCGCAAGGGGCTGCTGCAGTCCACCTCGCTGCCGGGGAAGCTCGCCGACTGCTCGGAGCGCGACCCCGCCAAGTGCGAGCTGTTCATCGTCGAGGGGGACAGCGCGGGCGGCTCGGCCAAGCAGGGCCGCGACCGCCGCTTCCAGGCGATCCTCCCCCTCCGGGGCAAGGTGCTCAACGTCGAGAAGGCAACCCTCAGCAAGCTCCTCGACAACAAGGAGCTCAACTCGATCATCACCGCGCTGGGCACTGGAATTCGAGAGGAGTTCGACATCACGAAGCTCCGCTACCACAAGATCATCCTGCTGGCCGACGCCGACGTCGACGGCGCCCACATCCGCACCCTGCTCCTGACGTTCTTCTTCCGCAACTTCCGGCCCCTGATCGAGCGCGGCCACCTCTACATCGCCCAGGCGCCATTGTATCAAGCCAAGAAGGGCCGCGAGATCTACTACCTGTACAGCGACGAGGAGCTGGCGGAGTTCCGGGCCCAGCACGACGGCAAGTTCGAGCTGAAGCGCTACAAGGGGCTGGGCGAGATGAACCCCCAGGAGCTGTGGGAGACGACCCTCAACCCCGAGAACCGCGTGCTCAAACAAGTCACGATCGAGGACGCCCTCGAGGCTGAGGAGCTGTTCACGGTGCTCATGGGCAGCGAGGTCGGCCCGCGGCGCGAGTTCATCATGGAGAACGCGGGGCTGACCACCAACCTCGACATCTGAGAGCTTCAGCCTCGGGAATGCCCAAGCGCCTGAGCGAGCTGCTGGCCGCCCTCTCCCAGCCTTACGAGCTCGTGCCGCTGGGCTACGGCTCCTTGAACGCCGCAGACGACGTTTGGGTGTGCGGGATTCAGCAAGATTCCCGGCGGGTGCGGCCCGGCGACCTCTTCGTGGCCATCCCGGGCCGCAAGACCGACGGGCACCGCTTCATCGCCCAGGCGCTGGCGCGGGGCGCCGTCGCCGTCGTCGCCGAGCGTGTCCTTAGCCTTGGGCTTTTGCCCGAGCCCGATCTCGAGCCCGAGCCCGACCCAGAGGGCCCGAGCCCGAACGCGGGCGCGTCCCCCGTCGCGGCCATCCTCGTCGAGGACGCCCGACAAGCGCTGGCCGAGCTGGCCGCCGCCTTCTACGAGCACCCCACAGCCAAGCTCTTCACGGTCGGAATCACGGGCACGAAGGGCAAGACGAGCACGGCGCACCTCGCCGCGGCCGCCTTGGGCCCCGACGAGGCGCTGCTCGTCAGCACCGTCACCAACGCGCTCGAGCGCGGCCTGGAGCAGACGACCCCCTCCGCCGAACGGCTCCAACAGTGGGCGTCTTCCGCTTTGAAGGCGGGGAAGTCGAAGCTCGTGCTGGAGGTTTCGGCCCACGCGCTCGACCAGAAGCGCGTCTGGGCCGTGGACTTCGACGTGGCCGTCTTCACCAGCTTCAGCCACGATCACCTCGACTACTTCCCCGACCTCGACGCCTATCTGAGCGCCAAGCTCGAGCTGTTCCGCCGGCTGAAGCCCTCGGCCACGGCCATCGTGAACTTGGACGACCCCGCCACCCTGCGGGTGCTGGGCGCCAACCGAGCCGGGCGCGCGCTGACGTACGGTCTCACGCCCAAGGCCGACGTGTGGGCCGAGCCCGAGCGCGTTCAGCTGGGGCTCTGGGGCACCCGTGCGCGGGTGCACACGCCTCGGGGCTCGTTCGAGCTGGCACTGAGGCTGCCGGGGCCGTTCATGCTGGAGAACGCGCTGGCGGCCGTGGCCGTCGGGCTCGCGTACGGGCTGCCGCCCCCGCTCGTCAAGGCGCGCCTCGAGCGGGTCGAGCGCGTGCCGGGGCGTCTGGAGCTCTACCGCGCCCGGGGCGGCTTCACGGTCGCGGTCGACTTCGCCCACTCGCCCGCCTCGCTGGAGCGCGTGCTTCTGTTTTTGAGGCGCTTCCACCCTCGGGTGATCACGGTCTTCGGCTGCGGCGGCGATTCTGACAGACTAAAGCGCCCCCTCATGGGCGCGATCAGCGGGCGCCTCAGCGCCTACACGATCGTGACGAACGACAACCCCAAAGACGAAGACCCGCTGGAGATCCTCCGCGAGATCGAGCGCGGGCTTCAGCGGGCGAAGGCCCCCTACGAGGCGATCCCCGACCGCCGGGCAGCGATTCGTAAGGCGCTCGAGCTGGCCCGGCCCGGCGACTGCGTGCTGATCGCGGGCAAGGGCCACGAGCGCGTCCAGCTCTTTCGGGACAGGGCCGTGCCCTTCAACGACGCCGACTATTTGAAGGAGCTGGGCGCCGTTCAAGAAAGCTGATGAGCCGAAAGAGAGGGGAGAAGGAAGGGTTGAAACGGCGACAAGCGATGGGGTATCTTACGCCGTCCTCGGGCTTCGCAATTCAACCCCAACCCAAGCCCAAGCCCGAGCCGAGGCGGGGCGAGGCAAGGCGAGGGGAGGGGAGCAAGAGAGGGGCGAGACGTTGAATGGTTCAGGCGCCCAGGTTCATCTCGCTGGTGGCGGGCCGGGCCGAGGGGGCGACCCCGCGGGTCGCCTTTGAGGCCGCCCTCCGGGCGGCCGGGCTCGGCCAGGTTCACCTCCTGCCCCTCCGCGCCGAGGAGAGCCCCCTGATCCCGCCGGGGACGCGCTTCGAGCCCCTCCACGAGCCGCCGATCCCGCAGCTGGCCCCCGTCGCGCTGGCCCGCGTCGAGAGCGCCACGCCGGGCGAGACGATCGCGGCGGCCGTCGCCGCGGGCCTCGGCCCCGAGGGGCGGGGGCTCGTGCGGACGGGCCACGCCAGGGGCGCCCCGGCCGCCGAGCTGGAACGGGCGCTGCGCCTGGAGGTGGAGGAGGCGTTCCGCGCCCACGGCTGGCCGCTGCACGAGCTGCACTCTTGCAGCGTCGAGCACGCGGTCGAGCGGCAGGGGTGCGCGGTCGCCGCCGCCGTGCTCTGGGAGGAGCCCGCCGCCGTCGAGGAGGCCCGCTGGGTCACGGAAGCCTGGACGCCCCACACCCACTGCCGCTTCAAGATCCGCGACCATCTGTACCGGGCCAGGACGCCCTTCCAGCGGCTGGACGTCGTCGAGACGGTCGAGTTCGGGCGGATGCTGCTGCTGGACAACGCCGTCCAGACCACGGAGCGCGACGAGTGGGCGTACCACGAGATGCTCGCCTACGTGCCCCTCTTCGCCCACCCAAAGCCGCGGCGGGTGCTGATCGTCGGGGGCGGCGACGGCGGGCTCCTCCGGGCCGCCCTGGCCCACCCGGACGTCGAGCGCGTCGTCCAGGTCGAGATCGACCGCGAGGTCGTGGAGGCCGCGAAGCGCTACCTGCCCTCGATCTCGCGCGGGGCCTTCGACGACCCGCGGGTCGAGCTCGTCTTCCAGGACGCCTTCGAGTACCTCGAGACGGTGAAGGGGCTCTTCGACGTCGCGCTGCTCGACACGACGGACCCCATCGGCCCCGCCGTGAAGCTCTTCACGAGCGAGTTCTACGGGCGGGTGGCCCGGGCGCTGGGCGGGGAGGGGGTGGCCGCCGCCCAGTGCGGCTCGCCCTGGTTCCAGCCCGACGTCATTCGGGGGGCCATCAGGGCCATGAGGGCGTGCTTCCCGCTCGCCCGACTGTACCTAGGCTTCGTGCCCACGTACCCCGCGGGGCTGTGGGCCTTCGCGCTCGGGACCCGCGGGCGCGACCCCCTCGCCGTCCCCGCCGACGAGCTGCAGGAGCGCTTCGCGCCCCTGAGGGGGAGGACCCGCTACTTCACCCCTGAAGTGTTCAGGGCGGCGTTCGCGCTGCCGCCCTTCGTCGCCGAGCTCTCGGCCTGATCGCCCCGCTAACCGTTGGCCGCCGATGGCCGCCGACGACGGGAGGCCGTACGCTCATCTCGCCATGGGTGAAGGGGCTCGCGCGCGGGGGGTCGGGGCCGAGGTGGCCGAGGTGGCCGTCCCCCGAGACGTCGACCGCACCTTCGACTACGCGGTCCCTGAGGCGTTGCGGGACCGCGTGGCCGTGGGGATGCGCGTCCGAGTGCCCTTCCGCAACGAGACCGTGACGGGCTTCGTCGTCCAACTCAAGGCGGGGAGCGACTACCCAGGGCGGCTCCTGGCGATCGAGGCGCTCGTCGACGAGGCGCCCGTGCTGGACGCTCGGGCGCTGACGCTCGCCCGCTGGCTCGCCGACCACTACGCGACCCCCCTGGGCCTGGTGCTGCCCGCCCTCGTGCCCGCGGGGGTGCGATCCGCGCCCGCTCAGGGGGAGCGGACGCGGCCCCACGCCCGGCTGGGCGTCCCGCTGGCGCGGGCGCTCCGGCTCCTAGACGAGCTGAGCGCG
>WFPR01000245.1 GCA_015487455.1 Candidatus Bipolaricaulota bacterium | reverse complement strand
GATGGCGATCCCGTGGACGTGCCCGGCGTAGAAGGGCTCATAGAAGAATTTCCACTGAGATCGGCTGGGCAACCGCTCGATGCCCTTAAACGCCTGAAACGTTCGTCCCTGGTCGTGGGAGACGTACAGCATGGGGGGCTCGGTGCCCACGTAGAGCGCCCTCGGCTCCGCGGGCGCCGGGTGACACGGATGAAAGACGACGTCCCAGACCCAACGATCCTCAAAGCCCACCAGCTCAAAGCTTTGGCCTGAGTCTCGAGTGCGGTGGAGCCCCCAGCCGCGCAACCCGCAGGCGACGTACGCGATCTGAGCTTCGCGGGGATGCACGGCGATCCCGCGCACGGCGTGCCCCTCCAGGCCGCGTCCGATCAAGTCAAAGCCCCCATCGCCGTCCCAGCGAAACACGAACATCCCGTCTCCCGTCCCGACGTAGAGCAGGCAATCCCGCATGGTCTCACTCCTTCCCCTTTCTTCGTCCCCTCGTAGATCCGTCCTTGAGGGCGACCACCTCGTAGAGGGTCTGTTCCCCGCGCACGCCCGGCAGCCTCTGCTGGAACACCCGTCCCACTTGAACGCGCTCCTTCACCCGCTCGTGGACCGCCTGGGAGATGAGCAGGTCGGCTCCCAACGGTTTCGTCGCCTCCTCGATGCGGCTGGCCAGGTTGACCGCCTCCCCGATGGCCGTCACCCGCCGCTGCGTGCCAGCCCCCACGCGCCCCACCACGACGCTCCCGCAGTGCACCCCGACGCCGAGGCCGAAGCCCTTGCCGTAAAGCTCCTGCAAATGGACCTGGGAGCGCCTCACGATCTCGAGCATCTCCAGCCCCGCGCGGACGGCTCGGAGGGCGGCCTCCTCGGAAGCTTCGACTCCGGCTCCGGCTCCGGTCCCGCCTTCCAGGCCAAAGAGCGCCAGGAGCCGGTCGCCCGCCCAGCTGTCGAGGTGACCGCCGTGGCGGCGCAGCACCCGTTCCATCTCGTGAAAGTGGCGGTTGAGCACGTGGACGACGTCGTAAGGCGGAAGGTCCGCGGCGAACTCGGTGAAGCCCCGGATGTCCGCGAACAGGATGGCCAACTCCCGCTCTTCGCCCACGGGACCGGGCTCGGCGCCCGCCAGCTGGTTCGTCAGGGCGATGTCCTCGGGGTCGAGCACCAGGCGGCGGACCGTGACGGGGCCTGTGACCCGGGTCTGGCAGGCGAGCCGGATCTCCGGCGGGAAGCGCAGGCGCCGGGCGATGGCCTCTTCTGAAGGCGTGCGCGGGGTGCAGTGCTCCAGGCCCTCGAGGACGAGCACCCGGCAGGTGGAGCAGCGGGCCTTCCCACCGCAGACGTGCACGTGGGGGAGGCCCGCGCGCAGGGAAGCTTCGAGGAGGGTCTCCCCCGGCTCGGCCTCGACGACCTTGCGATCGGGCAAGTACAAGATCCGGCGCTGGCCCATCGCCCTTCAGCCTTTATTCGATCTAGCGTTCCATCCCTCGGAAGAAGACCCAAAACAGGAGCGTCCCGCCCAGGTACAGCGCGGCCATCACGAAGAACGGCGTCCGGAAGTCCCCCAGGGCCATGAGCTGCGCGCCCAGGAAGCCGCCCACGGCCATCATAATTCTCCCTAAGGTGGCCTCGAGCCCCGTGGCCGTCGCCCGCTCCAGCGGGTGCAGAAGCTCCATCTGGAAGGCTTCCGCCACGGGATTGGCCAGGTTGAACAGGGTGGTCCGCAGGATATACGCGAAGCCCGCGAGCGACACGACGGTGGCCGGGGTCGCCAAGTCGGGCGAGAGCCCGATGAGCAGAATAAAGGGCACCGCCGCAAGCCGGGTCCAGAAGATAGACATCACTTTCCCCAAACGTTCGGCCACGAACGGCGCGAGGAAAGCTCCCAGCGCCAAAAAGAGCGACCCGCCCGCGAACGTCAAGCCGATCTCGTGCTCGTGGGCGCGAATCCCCTCGCGGAAGAAGACGTTCATCAAGGGGAGCACGAACCCCGCCCCCAGGCTGAGCAACGCCTCAATCAACAGGAACTTCCCGATGATCTGAGGGTTCCGCACGTTGGCGAAGAGCTTGCGCAGGCCACGCCGCGGGTTTTTCGCTTTGGCTTTAGAAGCCTCCCGGCGGGCCTCGGCCACCTCGCGCGGGACGTGGCGCTTGAGCATCAGGGCCGGGATCAGCGAGAGGAACCACAGGGCGATCCCGATGAAGACGGCGTAGCGATACGCCGTGACTTTCTCGATCTGGAGCTGCCCGGCGAGCCACAAGGGCAGAAAGCCCGCCATCAGGCTCCCAGCCATCGCGGAGAGGGTTCTGAGGCCGTCGGAGACGCTAAAGAGATGCACGCGCTCGCGCCGCTCGCTGTTCTCGCCCATGAAGGGGGACTCCGTCACGTGGTGGAGCGCCCCGAACATCGCCGAGATCGCCGGGGCCACCAGCAACACGACGGGATTCGCGCTCAGAATTTGGACCAGCGCCATGAGGGCCCCGCCGCCGTCGCCTAATATAAAACCCGCTTTGCGCCCGATACGATCGGAGAGCCGGCCCATCGGCACGGAGGCCACCGCCCCGGCTACGCCCATCACCGCCAGGCGCAATCCGATGAACTCGATCCCGAAGCCCAGCTCCAGCAAATACAGATTGAAGAGGACCTCCCAGGTGCCGTGGATGAGGTCCATGCCGATGACGTGCACCAGGTAGAGCCGGGCGTTGCGGCTGAAGCGCCGAACGTTGGCCCAGTACCCCCCCCTTTCGGGTTTGAGGGCCTGCTCCTCGTCCCTTCCCGCGGGAGGTGGGAGCTTCAGGACCACGGCGGCTCACCCCGCTTCTCCTCGTCGGTACAGGGGCGCCAGGACCGCCGCGGCGCGGGCGACCTCCCTTCCTAAGCGCCGCAGGCGCTCCTCGATCTTTGGGTCCGTCAGCCGATCGTCCGCAAACGCGCTCCCCGGCACGACCACCGCCGTGGGCACCACCCAAGCCCGAAGCGTCTGACACGTAAAGAGCAGCGAGTTGATCGCGTTCGTCCCCGCGCTTCCGCCAGCGACGGTGATCAGCCCCACCGCCCGCCCCCCGAGCCAGGGCGGATCGTCCTCGGCCAGCAGCTCCAGGAAGTCCAGGGCGTTCTTCATCGAGCCGCTCAGCGTCCCGTGGTAGACGGGCGTCGCCAGCAGGAGCCCGTCGGCCCAGCGCACCTCCTCGACCAGGCGAAAGACGTCCTCCGGGTACGTCTCGGGGTCGGGGCGGTCGTCGTAGAGCGGGAGCTTCAGCGTCTTAAGGTCGAGCAGTCGGGTCTCGGCCCCGGCGTCCGCGGCGCCCTGCAGGGCGATCTTCAAGGCGTTCAGGGAGCGCGACTTCTCCCGCAGGCTGCCGCCCAGCCCGAGCACGCGGGTGCGTTCCTGGGTCATCCCCCTCACTCCTCCCATCCGTGGATGCCTCTACGATAGCACAGACCCCCCATTTTGTCAAGTATAGAGTTGCTATAATTTACAAAGGGCGTGGGGGCGATATAATGGGGGTATGGCTGCGGAAGCGCTGGCGCACGTGAGGTCGGAGACCCGCCGCAGGATCTTGGAGCTGCTCAAGCTCCGCGGGCCGCAGACCCCTCAGCAGCTCGCCAACGAGCTGGGGATGACGGCGATGGGCGTGCGGGGGCATCTCGCGTCCTTGGAGCGGGACGGCCTTGTCGCGCATCGAGTCGAGAAGCGGCCCCGGGGACGGCCCGCGTTCGTGTACGAGCTCACGGAGCGGGGCGACGAGCTGTTCCCCCGGACGTATCCCCAGCTGGCCCTCGGCCTCCTCGACGCCCTGCGCGAGCTCCACGGGGAGGACGCCGTCCAAAAGCTCTTCGAGAAGCGAAACGAGCGACTTCTGCAGGAGTACCGAGCGCGCCTTGCGGGCAAGCCCCTCAAAGAGCGCGTGAAGGAGCTGGCGCGGATCCGCACGGAGGAGGGCTACTGGTGCGACTGGGAGGAGCTGGCAGACGGGCGCTTTTTGCTGATCGAGCGCAACTGCGCCATCTGCCAGATCGCCAAACGGACGCCCCAGGCGTGCCGAGCGGAGCTCGAGCTCTTTCGGGCGGCGCTCCCCGATTGCGTGGTGACCCGCGAGCGGCATATGATCCAGGGGGATCGAACGTGCACGTACATGATCGTCCCGAAGGAGTCCTCGGCATGAACCGGGCAGGCGACTGGCTTAAGCAGGCAAAGCGGGACCT
>WFPR01000244.1 GCA_015487455.1 Candidatus Bipolaricaulota bacterium | reverse complement strand
GGCTAGCTAGGCCGCCTGGGCGGGTGGGCGGGGTGCCCACTGACGCTGAGCTGGAGGGGGGGATCGCACGTGCCCGTGCTCGAGAACGCGCAGGGGGGGCGTGAGGCGGGGGGGTGGAGCCCCGGGGTGTACACGCACCGCTACGAGGCCGTCATCGTGGGGGCCGGGGGCGCGGGGCTGATGGCCGCGCTCCACGCCTCCCGACGGGCCAAGACGGCGGTGCTCAGCAAGCTCTACCCGACGCGCTCGCACACCGGCGCGGCCCAGGGCGGGATCTCGGCCGCCCTGGGGAACATGGAGCCCGACAAGCCCGAGTGGCACGCCTTCGACACCGTCAAGGGCTCCGACTACCTGGCCGACCAGGACGCCGTCGAGCTGATGTGCTACCAGGCGCCCGAGGTGATCATCGAGCTGGAGCACATGGGGCTGCCCTTCGACCGGACGCCCGAGGGACGGATCGCCCAGCGCCGCTTCGGCGGCCACACCAACAACGAGACGGGCCGGCCCGTGATGCGGGCGTGCCACGCCGCGGATCGCACGGGCCACATGATCCTCCAGACGCTGTACCAGCAGTGCATCAAGCAGGGCGTCGAGTTCTTCGACGAGTTCTACGTGATGGACCTCCTGATCGACGAGCGGGAGGGGCGGGTGGCGGGCGTGGTCGCCTACGAGCTGGCCACCGGCGCGCTGCACGTCTTCCACGCCAAGGCGGTGCTGTTCGCAACCGGGGGGTGGGGGCGCATCTACGAGGTCACCAGCAACGCGACGACGCTCACGGGCGACGGGGCCGCGGTCGTCTGGCGGCGGGGGCTCCCCCTGGAAGACATGGAATTTTATCAGTTCCACCCCACGGGCATCTACAAGCTCGGGATCTTGCTGACGGAGGGGATGCGCGGCGAGGGCGGGGTGCTCCTCAACGACCGGGGCGAGCGGTTCATGGAGCGCTACGCCCCGAAGGTGAAGGATCTGGCCTCCCGGGACGTCGTCTCCCGGGCGATCTACTTCGAGATCCGCGAGGGGCGGGGCATCGGCGGCAAGAACTACGTGCATTTGGACATCCGGCCCGAGACGATCAACCGCTATTTCGAGAAGGACGGCGTGCGCGGCCCCGACGGGAAGCCCCGCCGCGTCACCCGCGACTACCTGCTGGCGAAGCTGGGGGACACGATCGAGTTCTGCAAGACGTACCTGGGGATCGACCCGCTGGAGGAGCCGATCCCGGTCCAGCCGACGGCCCACTACGCCATGGGCGGCATCCCGACGACCAAGCGGGGCGAGGTCGTCCGGGACGAAAACAATAGGGTGCTGCCGGGGCTCTACGCGGCCGGGGAGTGCGCCTGCGTCTCCGTCCACGGGGCGAACCGCCTGGGGACGAACTCGCTGCTCGATTTGGTCGTCTTCGGGCGGCTGGCCGGGCAGGCGATGGCCCAATTCGCGCGACAGAACGACTGGGCGCCGCCCCCGGAGCCCGGGGCGGCCGTCGAGCGGGTGCGCCTGGAGCTGGAGCGGCTCCTCAACGGCAAGGGGAGCGAGAACCCCGCCCGGATCCGCGACGAGCTGAGCCGCGTGATGATGCAGAACGTCGGCGTCTTCCGCACCGAGGCGCTGCTCAAGGAGGCGCTCGAGAAAATTCAAGAGCTGAAGGAGCGCTACGCGCGGGCGCGGGTGCGCGATCGGGGGCGGGTGTTCAACCAGGAGCTGGTCGAGGCGTGGGAGGTGGGCTGCCTGCTCGACGTGGCGGAGGCGACCGCCGCCTGCGCCCTCCACCGCACCGAGAGCCGCGGCGCCCACTACCGCGAGGACTTCCCCGAGCGGGACGACCAGGCGTGGCTCAAGCACACGCTCGTCTGGCGGCAGCCCGACGGGACCCTGCGCTTCGGCGCCAAGCCCGTCGTGATCACCAAGTGGCCGCCGAAGGCGCGCACGTACTGACCGAACACCGAACGGGGACGAGGAGGCTGACGATCCGATGGAGGTCACGGTGCGGGTTCAGCGCTACGACCCCGAGCGGGACGCGAAGCCCCACTGGGCCGTCTACCGCGTCGAGGTCGAGCCGACGGATCGGGTCATCGACGTGCTGCACAAGATCAAGGCCGAGCAGGACGGCTCGCTGGCCGTCCGCCGCTCTTGTCTCCATGGGGTCTGCGGCTCCGACGCGCTGGTCATCAACGGGCGCAACCGCCTGGCCTGCAAGACGCTGGTGCGCGACCTGGGGCGCACCCTCACCGTCGCGCCGCTGCGGGGCTTCCGGATCATCAAGGATTTGGTCGTCGACATGAGACCCTTCTTCCAAAAATACCGCGCGATCATGCCCTACCTCGTCAACGACGAGCCGCCCCCGCCGCACGAGCGGCTCCAGAGCCCCGAGGAGCGCGCCCGGTTCGACGACACAACCAAGTGCATCCTTTGCGCCGCCTGCACCACGGCCTGTCCGGTCTTCTGGGCCGACTCGCGGTACCTCGGCCCCGCGGCCATCGTGCAGGCCCACCGGTTCATCTTCGACAGCCGCGACCGCGCTTGGCGGGAGCGCCTGCAGCTCCTGAGCGACGACGAGGGGGTCTGGCGCTGCCGCAAGGTGTTCAACTGCGTCGAGGCGTGTCCCCGCCACATCAACGTGACCAAGGCCATCATAGAGGTGCAGCAGGCGCTGCTCACGGGCTCGCGCGGGCTGCCCGAAGACTGAGATTGTACGGCCAAAACGCTTGACGGAAGCCCCCGGGATCGCTAAACTACCCCGCGCACGTGCGCCCGTAGCTCAGTGGACAGAGCGCTGGCCTGCGGAGCCAGAGGTCGGAGGTTCAATTCCTCCCGGGCGTACCACCTGAAAACGTGAAACCTTCCCCTTCCTGTTCGAGCCCCTCCAAACACGGGAGCCTCAGGGCTGTAGCGGGTGTGTCCGAACCCCGCTCCTCTCTTGTTATTATGGGACAAGCTGGGATTCCCGAGGTGAGCGAGCCATGCGGACGCGCTCGTGGGCGACGGTGGTGCTGATCGTGGGGCTGGCGCTGGGGCTTGTGTTCCTGTGGCCCGCGCCGGACCCGTTCGCGGGCGTCGAGACGGTCGCGCTGGCCACGCCCTCGGGGGAGGCGCTCCGGCTGCCCCAGGGCGTGCTCGACGGCCTGGAGATCGCCCTGGGCGATCGGAACGTGAGGCTCGTGACCCGCCCCGACGAGGCCGACGCGGTGCTCGCGATCGAGCCCGAGGCCGCTCAGATCTTTATAGACGAGCGGGGGCTGCGGGCGCGGGTCCGCTGCACCCTCACGGAGCGGCGGACGGGCGAGCGCTACACGCTCGACCTGTACGTCACGCTGGACGATCGGGGGCTGAACGCGAAGCTGGTCGTGCGACGGCCCTGGGAGGTCTGGGCCGAGCGGCTGGGCCTCGAGCTCACTCGACCGTGACGCTCTTGGCCAGGTTGCGCGGCTGGTCGACGTCGGTGCCCCGCAGCACCGCGACGTGATACGCCAAGAGCTGCAGGGGCACCGTGAACGTCATCGGCGTCACCCAGAGGCCCGACTCAGGGACCTGAACGAGCTCGTCGGCGACGCGCTCCAGCTCCGGGGTGCGCGCGTCGGCGAACGCCAGCACGATCCCCTTGCGGGCCTTCACCTCCTCGATGTTCGAGAACACCTTCTCGTAGACGCTGTGCCGGGTGACGAGCACCACCACGGGCATGTGCTCGTCGATGAGGGCGATGGGGCCGTGCTTCATCTCGCCCGCGGCGTAGCCCTCGGCGTGGATGTAGCTGATCTCCTTGAGCTTGAGCGCGCCCTCGTAGGCGATCGGGCACAGGACGTCGCGCCCCAAGTACAAAAAGTTGGGCTTGTCGTAAAAGGCGCGGGCCAGGCGCTTCATCTCCGGCTCGAGCTTCAGGGCCTGCTCGACGAGCACGGGCGCGGCGACGAGTTCCTCCAACGCCCCCTTGAGCTCGTCGGAGGGCAGCGTCCCGCGGGCCTCGCCCAGCTTGAGCCCCAGGAGCGCCAGGGCCGCCAGCTGCGCCAGAAAGCACTTCGTCGACGCGACCCCGATCTCGGGCCCGGCGTGGGTGTAGAGCGTGGCGTCGGCCTCGCGGCTCAGGGCGGAGCCGGGCGTGTTCGTGATCGCGAGCACGGGGACGCCCCGCCCCTTGGCCAGGCGCACCCCCGCGAGCGTGTCGGCGGTCTCGCCCGACTGCGAGACCGCGATCACCAGCGAGCGCTCCCCCAAGTAGGGCTTGGCGTAGCGGAACTCCGAGGCCAGCTCCACCTGGACGGGCAGGTCCAAAACCCGCTGCCAGAGGTACTTGGCCGTCCAGGCGGCGTGGTAGGCCGTCCCGCAGCCGATGAGCACGATGTGATCCAAACGCTGCAGCGCTTGGGCATTAAGGAGCGGGAGTTCGTTTTCGAGGGTCACCCGGCCCGTCTCGAGGTCGAGCCGCCCGTGGAGGGTGTTCGCGACGGCCTCGGGCTGCTCATGAATTTCTTTCAGCATGAAGTGCTTGTAGCCCTGCTTCTGGGCCGTGATCGGGTCCCAGCGGACGGTCAGGGGCTCGCGCTCGACGGCGCGGCCCTCGAAGTCCGTGATTTGGACGCCCTCGGGCGTCAGCACGGCCAGCTCGCCGTCGTCGAGCGGGATCACCCGCTTCGTGAACGGCAGCAGCGCCGGGATCCCCGAGGCTAAATAATGCTCGCCCTCACCCAGCCCGAGCACCAGGGGGCTGGCCGTCTTGGCCGCGACGATCTTGCGGGGCTCTTGGGCGGAGACCACGGCGATCGCGTACGCGCCCCGGACGCGCCCCAGCGCGGCCCGCACCGCCTCCTCCAGCTTGCCCGTCCCCTTGAGGTGGTGCTCGATGAGGTGCACGAGCACCTCCGTGTCCGTCTGGGAGCGGAACTCGTGGCCTTGGGCGAGGAGCTCCGCCTTGAGCGCGCCGTAGTTCTCGATGATCCCGTTGTGGACGAGCGCCAGCGTCCGGGAACAGTCGAGGTGGGGATGGGCGTTCTCGTCGGTCGGGGGGCCGTGGGTGGCCCAGCGGGTGTGGCCCAGCGCCGTCGTCCCCCGCCCCTGATCCGCGCTCTTGCCCCGGCCCTGCCCGATGTGGCGGAGGAGCTCGTCGAGCTTCCCGGCCCGCTTGACGACCCAGAGCGCGCTATCCGCGACGACGGCGACCCCCGCCGAGTCGTAGCCCCGGTACTCCAGCAGCTTGAGGCCCTGAAGCACGACGTCGAGGCCGACGGGGCGCGCCCCCACGTAGCCCATGATGCCGCACACGCCTGCGATCCCCTCCTCTCCCCTTCCCGTTCTCTTCTCTCTTCTCTTCGCTCCGCTGGCGGCTCGTCGGAGCTTGAACGGCCCCGGGAGTATACGCGGCGGGGGTCTCGGGGACCAAGGCGGCGGGGGCGCTCAAGGTGGCCGGGATCGCTTTGCCCGGGGGAAAGGGCCCTGTTATAATGACCCCAACGCCGCGCAGGAGAGGAGGCCGGACCGATGCGGGAAGTGGAGATCAAGGCGCTGCTCGTCGATCCCTACCAGAACACTCCCGTGGTGCTGCTCAAGGACCAGAGCTCGGACAAGGTCGTCCCGATCTGGATCGGGACGCCGGAGGCGACGGCCATCGCCATCGCCCTGCAGCAGCGGGAGTTCCCCCGACCGCTGACCCACGACCTCCTCCAAAGCGTCCTCGAGACCCTGGGGGGCGAGCTGGACATGGTCGTGATCGACCACATCGAGGACTCCACCTACTTCGCGACGCTGGTGGTCCGGGACCGCGAGGGGGAGGTCCACGAGATCGACGCCCGGCCTTCGGACTCGATCGCCCTGGCCCTGCGCACCGGCAGCCCCATCTACGTCGCCGAGGAGGTCTTCGCCCAGTCCGCCATCGACCTGCCCTACGAGGAGAACGAGGGCGAGAACCAGGACGACGACAGGAAGCAGCGCGAACAGTTCAAGCTCTTCGTCGAGAAGGAGATGAACCTGGCCGAGTTCAAGAAGTTCATCCAGTAGTCAGTCCCCCGTCTCAGGCGCTGCTGTGCCGAATCGCCTGGGAAGAAGGAACCCAAGCCCGCATCGGTCGCGTTTCATCGCGTTCGATTTCGATGAAGCTGCGCACGGTCCGTGACGCCGACGTTCAGCACAAGCGGGTGCTGGTGCGAGTGGACTTCAACGTCCCGCTCCGCGACGGCCGGGTGGCCGACGACACCCGGGTCCGGGCGGCCCTCCCCACAATTCAGCTGCTCCTGGAGCGCCAAGCGAAGGTCGTGCTCATGTCCCACCTGGGGCGACCCAAGGGCCAGCCCGTCCCCGAGCTCAAGATGGACCCCGTGGCGCGGCGCCTGGCCGAGCTGCTCGGGAAGCCCGTCCGTAAGCTCGACGACTGCGTCGGCCCCGACGTCGAGCGGACCGTGGGCGCCCTCCAGCCCGGCGACGTCGTTCTATTAGAAAATTTGCGCTTCCACCCCGGCGAGACGGAGAACGACCCCGCGTTCGCGGAGGGGCTGGCCCGGCTGGGGGAGCTGTACGTCAACGACGCCTTCGGGACGCTGCACCGCCGGCACGCTTCGACCTACGGCGTCGCCCAAAGGCTGCCCGCCTACGCGGGGCTGCTCGTCGAGCGCGAGGTGCAGATGCTGAGCCGCCTGCGCGAGCGCCCCGAGCGCCCTTACTACGCGATCGTCGGCGGGGCCAAGCTGAGCGACAAGATCGGGGTTCTTAGGGACCTCCTCCCCCGCGTCGACGGGTTCCTGCTGGGCGGCGGCCTCGTCTTCACGTTCTTCAAGGCTCAGGGGCTCGAGATCGGGAGGTCGCTGGTGGACGAGTCGCGGCTCGAGGAGGCGCGCACGTTCCTCAAGGACGCGGAGGCCCGCGGGGTGGACGTCGTGCTGCCGGAGGACGTCGTCGTGGCGCCGGAGCTGGCCCCGAACCCGCCCACCCAGGTAGTGAGCGTCCGCGAGATCCCCCGCGATCAGATGGGGCTCGACATCGGGCCCAAGACCGTGGAGGCGTTTCGATCGCGAATTCGGGGCGCGAGGACGCTGCTGTGGGCCGGGCCGCTGGGGGCCTTCGAGACGCCGCCGTTCGAGCGCGGCACCGTCGAGGTCGCGCGGGCGATTGCCGCTTCAGGGGCGTTCGCCGTGATCGGCGGCGGGGACACGGCCGCGGCGCTCAAGCTCGCGGGCGTCGAGGGCGGGAACCTCTACGTCTCGACGGGGGGCGGCGCGGCGCTGGCCTTCGTCGGCGGGCGCGAGCTGCCCGCCCTCGAGCCGCTGCGGGCCGACTGATTGATTGAACGCTCCCTCCTTTGCTCTTGCTTTTGCTTTTGCGCTTCTTGTCGTCTTGCGCTCCCGGCGCTATAATGCTCCTTGCGCTAAGCGCTGTTGAGGGTGAGCGGGCGTAGCTCAGCGGTAGAGCACCAGCTTCCCGAGCTGGGGGTCGCGGGTTCGAATCCCGTCGCCCGCTCCAAAAATTTTTCGCCTTTGAGCTTCGAGCTTTGACCGTGTGGGTTGTCGGATTCCCCCCTCTCCTTCTACAATCAGGGGGCCATGGTGGGGATGCGCTCGCTCTTCGAGGACCCGCAGGATGACCTCAAAAAGCTGCCCTTCGAGGAGGTCCAGGCGCGGGCCGAGCGCTGCACGAGGTGCCGCCTCAAGGACAGCCGGACGCGGGTCGTCTTCGGCGAGGGGCCGGTGCCCTGCGACCTGATGTTCATCGGCGAGGCCCCCGGCGAGGTCGAGGACCAGACGGGCCGCCCGTTCGTCGGCCCCGCGGGCCAGAAGCTCACGGAGATCTTGGCCTCCGTGGGGATCCAGCGCGAGGACGTTTATATTACAAACACCGTCAAGTGCCGACCTCCCGGCAACCGGCTCCCCCAGAAGGACGAGATGGACGCCTGCTGGCCCTATCTCGAGGCGCAAATCCATCACATCAAGCCCAAGATCATCGTGACGCTGGGGAACGCGCCCACCCAGCTGCTGCTGAGGACGTCGGAGGGCATCACCAAGCTGCGGGGGCAGTTCTTCCCCTGGCGGGACGGCATCGAGGTCTTCCCGATGTTCCACCCGAGCTACCTGCTGCGCAACCCGTCGAAGGCGCCCGGCAGCCCGAAGTACCTCACCTGGCAGGACATCCGGAAGCTCAAGGCGCGGCTCGACGAGCTGCGCGCCTCCGCCCCGAAGCCTTCAGAGCCATGAGCGCGATGGGCGCAAGGGCCGACGGCCCGTCCGCGGAAGAAGCGCTGGAGCGGGCCGAGCAACTCCGCCGACAGAAGCGCCTCGACGAGGGGATCGCCTTGCTGCTCGACGCCTTAAGGCGCCCCCACGACAAGCCCACGCTCGCCCAGCTCTACTACCGCCTGGGGAACCTCTACTACGACGCGGGGAAGCTGGAGCAGGCCGAATACGCCTACCGGCAGGCCATCACGCACGACCCGCTGCACGTCAACGCCCATCACAACCTGGGCGTGGTCTATCGCCGGATGGGCCGGATCGCGGAGTCCGTGCAGATGCGCAAGAAGGCCCACGCGCTGGCCCGCCGCCACCCCGAGCGCGTCAAGCTCAGCCCTGAAGACGTCGAGCGGCTGCGGCGCTTCGCCCGCAACTGGCTGCTGGGCACCCTGATCCTCCTCGTCCTGGCGATCCTGCTGATCGGGGTGCTGACCCGCTAGGCCCCTTAGCCCCCGAGCGCTTTAACGAGCAAGTCGCGCACCTCGTCGAGGCCCCTCTGCGAAGGTCTTTGAATGATCGAGTGGATGAGCCCGCCGCCGTCGCCTGTGTAGCGGGGCAGCACGTGCACGTGCAGGTGCGGCACGACCTGGCCCGCCGCCCGCCCGTTGTTGATCCCGATGGTCGTCGCCTCCGCCCCCAGCGCCCGGCGTTGGGCCCTTGAAACCCTCTGGACGAGCTCGAAGAGCGGCCCCACGAGCTCAGGGGGCACGTCCTCCAGGGTGACGTAGTGCGCCTTCGGGATGATAAGCGCGTGGCCGTCGACCAGCGGATGGATGTCCAGGAACGCCAGCGCGTGCTCGTTCTCGGCGAGCACGTGGGCGGGCGCCTCCCCGCGCACGATGCGGCAGAAGACGCAGCTCGGATCAGGGTTCATCGTCGCATCGCCCCCCGCTTCCTTTTGTTTGAGCCTTGAGCTTTGGGGTTCAGGCTTCAAGCGGAAGCGTTCGAGAGCACGAGCTCGGCGAAGCGGCGCTTCCCCACCCGCAGGAGCGTCCCGGTCCTGACCTCGACGAGCGCCTTCGGGTCGGTGACGCGGGTCCCGTCCAGCTCGACGGCCCCCTGGGCGATGAGCCGCCTCGCCTCCGACTTGCTCGGCACGAGCCCCGAGAGCGTCAGCAGCTCGACGATCGCGATCCGGCCGTCCCGCAGCTTCTCTGTAGCAATGTGGACTTTGGGCACGTCGGTGGGCCGCTCGCGCCTCGAGAAGACGCGCTCGAACTCCTCCTGCGCTTTGCGGGCGGCCTCCTCCCCGTGGTAGCGCTTGACGATCTCGTGGGCGAGGCGCTTCTTCTGGGCCATGGGGTGCTCCTTCTGAAGCGCCTCCCAGTCGAGGTCCGTCAGGAGCTTGACGTACGGCTCGATCAGCGCGTCGGGGATGGACATGAGCTTGCCGAACATCTCGTGGGGGGGCTCGGCGATCCCGATGTAGTTCCCCTCGGACTTGCTCATCTTCTTGACGCCGTCGGTGCCCACGAGCAGGGGCAGGAGCACGGCGACCTGGGGCTCCTGGCCGTACTCGCGCTGGATGTCCCGCCCCACGAGCAGGTTGAAGCGCTGGTCGCTCCCGCCCAGCTCGACGTCCGCCCGGACCGCCACGGAGTCGTACGCCTGGGCCAGCGGGTACAGGAACTCGTGGATCGTGATGGGGAGGCCCGCCTTAAAGCGCTGGTGGAAGTCGTCGCGCTCCAGCATCCGGGCCACGGTGTACTTCGACGCGAGCTGCAGCACGTCCGCGAAGGTCATGGGCTCGAGCCACTCGGAGTTGCGGCGAATCTCGAGCTTAGCGGGGTCGGGATCGAGGATGCGAAAGACTTGGTCCTTGTACGTCCGGAGGTTGCGCTCGATCTCCTCGGGGGAGAGCATCGGCCGGGTCGTCTTGCGCCCCGTCGGGTCGCCGATGCGGGCGGTGAAGTCGCCCACGATGAGCACCGCGACGTGGCCCAGATCCTGAAAGTCCCGGAGCTTTTGGAGCACGACGCTGAAGCCCAGATGGATGTCGGGGGCCGTCGGGTCGATGCCGAGCTTGACCCGGAGGGGCGTCCCCGTCTCGTGGGCGCGCTCGAGCTTCTTGAACAGCTCGTCCTCGGGGATGATCGCCTCGGTGCGGCGCTTGATGTGCTCGAGCTGCGCCTCCGGCGGCGGGAAGCGCCGGCCGCCGCCGGGGCGATCCGCGCTCGGGCTCACACTCCCGCTCACGGCCTTTCCCTCCCTGCAGGTTTACCCGGCGTGCTCGCGTCCGTCTGCAGAAACTTCGAGCTCCTCGTGGCCGTGGCGCACGACCGAGACGACGCGGTCGCCGGGCTCCAGCTCGATCAGCTTGACGCCCATGGCGTAGCGCCCGACGATCCGCACGTCCTCCGCCGCGATGCGGATGATCTTCCCCTGCTCGGTGGTGATCAGCAGCTCGTCGTCGGCCTTCACCTTCTGGACGGCCACCACGGCCCCCGTCTTGGGGCTCACCTTGATGCCCAGCACGCCCTTGCCCCCGCGGTTCTGCTGGGGGAACTCCTCGACGGGCGTCCGCTTGCCGAAGCCCCGCTCGGTGACGAAGAGGACCCAGGGCCTCGGGTCGTCGGGCGCGAAGGCGCTCAGGGCCACGACGCGGTCGCCGGGGTCGAGCCGCATCCCGATCACGCCCTTCGAGGGCCGCCCCGTCAGCCGCACCTGCGCTTCAGGGAAGCGAATGGTGTGGCCCTCGGCAGTGGCCAGCAGCACCTCGCTGCGCCCGTCCGTCAGCGCCACGTCGACCACCCGATCGCCGGGCTCGGCGTTGAGGGCCACGATCCCGTTGGTGTGCGCGTTCAGGAAGTCGCTCAACGGGTTGCGGTTCGTGATCCCCCGGGCCGTGGCCATCAGCACATAGCGCCCTTGGGGGCGCTCGAGCAGGGGGGCGGGCAGCGGCAGGAGCGCCAGGACCTCCTCCTCGGGGGCCATCCCGATGAGCGATCGGAGGTTCTCGCCCTTCGAGTCGCGCCGCGCCGACGGGAGCTGATGCGCCTTGAGCTTGTACGCCTTGTGGGCGCTGGTGAAGACGAGCAGCTCGTCCCGCGCGTTGCAGCTGAAGATGTGCTTGAGCTGGTCGCCCTCGCGCAGCCGCATCGCGATCACGCCCTTGCCCCCGCGGTGCTGCCTGCGAAAGACGTCCTCGCGCGGCGCGTTGACGTAGCCCTTGAGCGAGACGCTCACGACCAGATCGTGGTCCGGGACGAGCGCCGACTCCGAAAGCTCCGGCTCGCCGTCCGCCTCCGCGACGATCTCGGTGCGCCGCCCGTCGGCGTACTTCCGCTTGAGCTCGAGCAGCTCCTCCTTGATGATCCCGTCGAGCCTCTCGGGGCTCTCCAGAATCTGGGTGTACTCGCGGATCTGGCGCCGCTTCTCGTCGTACTCCTGCTGGAGCTTGTCGCGCTCGAGGGCCGTAAGCTGGCGCAGGCGCATCTTCAGGATCGCGTCGGCCTGCGCTTCCGAGAGCCCATAGCGTGATTTGAGCGCGTCGAGCGCGGCCTGCGGCTCCCTCGACTCGCGGATCAGCCGGACGATCTCGTCTTGATGCTGAAGGGCCACGAGCAGCCCCTCGAGGATGTGCGCCCGCTCCTGGGCCACCCGCAGGCGGTGTTGGGTCCGGCGCCGGACGACCTCCCGGCGGTGGGCCAGGAAGGCCCCCAGCAGCTCCTTGAGCGAGAGCTTGCGCGGGTTGCCGTCCAGGATGACGAGGAAGTTCGCCCCGAAGGTCCACTCCAGGGGCGTGTACTTGTAGAGCTTGCTCAGCACAATGTGGGGGTTGGCCCCGCGCTTCAGCTCCACGACGATGCGCAGCCCCTCGCGGTCCGACTCGTCCCTCAGGTCCGCGATCTCGTCGAGCACGCCTGCTTTGACCTTGTTGGCGATCGTCTCCACGATCGTCGACTTGCGGACCTGATAGGGGATCTCCGTGATGACGATCTGGTCGTCCTCGATGTGGGCGCGGGCCCGCACCCGGATCTTGCCCTCGCCCGTCCTGTACGCCTCCTCGAAGCCCTCGCGCCCGACGACGAGCCCGCCCGTCGGGAAATCCGGCCCCCGGATGAAGCGCTTGAGCTCGTCCCAGTCGGCCTCGGGGTGGTCAATGAGATAGACCAGGGCGTCGACGATCTCGCCCAGGTTGTGCGGCGGGATCTGCGTGGTCATCCCGACGGAGATGCCCCACGACCCGTTGATCAGCAGGTTCGGCACCCGCGCGGGGAGGACCTCCGGCTCCTGGAGCGAGTCGTCGAAGTTCGGGACGAAGTCGACGGTCTCCTCGTCGATCTCGCTCAGCATCTCCTCGGCGATGGGGGCCAGCCGCGCCTCGGTGTAGCGCTGAGCGGCCGGTTCGTCGCCGTCGAGGCTGCCGAAGTTCCCCTGGCCGTCGATCAGGGGGTAGCGGTACGCGAACGGCTGGGCCATGTTCACCAGCGCGTCGTAGATGGCTTGGTCGCCGTGCGGGTGGTACTTCCCCATGACCTCGCCCACGATGCGGGCGCACTTCTTGTGGGGGCGGTTCGAGAAGAGCCCCAGCTGGTGCATCGCGTAGAGGATGCGGCGCTGGACGGGCTTCAACCCGTCGCGCGCGTCCGGGATGGCCCGCCCCCGGATGACGCTCATGGCGTAGTTGATGTAGCTCTCCCGCATCTCCTGCTCGATGAACGTCCGCTCGATCCGGCCCATGGTCACGCTCCTTGGGCTTCGATGGCCGCGCTTCGGCCAAAACTCGAGTTGCAAAGGGCGAATTTGTGCCTTAATGGTAGAAAACTCCGGGCAGGATCGCAAATGGCAGCCGTCCCCTCCCACCGCGTATACTCGACCCGAGGAGGGATGCGCCATGCCCGAAGCCGGGACGGCCCGCAAGACGGTGGAGGTGCCCGAGTACACGATCGAGGAGCGGGTGGAGGTGGACCCGAAGCGGACGGCCCTGATCGTCGTCGACATGCAGAACGACTTCGTCGACCCCAAGGGCGCCCTGTTCGTGGAGGAGGCCCGAAAGACGCTGCCGCAATGCCAAAAGCTGCTCGAGTGGGCGCGCGCGAACGGGCTGGTCGTCGTCTTCACCCAGGACACGCATCGGCCGGGCGACCCGGAGTGGGCGATCTGGGGCGAGCACGCCCGCGAGGGGACCTGGGGCTGGGAGATCGTGCCCGAGCTGGCGCCCCGCGAGGACGAGCTGGTCGTGCGCAAGGTCCGCTACGACGCCTTCTACGGGACGGCGCTCGATCACGAGTTACGGGTGCGGGGTGTCAACACGCTCGTGCTCTGCGGGACGGTGGCCAACATCTGCGTGCACTACACGGCCGCGAGCGCGGGGCTCCGCTGGTACCACATCGTCCTCCCCGTGGACGCGATCTCGGCGCTCACGGAGTTCGACAAGGAGGCGTCGCTGCGGCAGGCTCACTGGCTCTTCCGGGCGCGGCTGACGCGGGTGGACGGGTTGACCACCCACCAAGGCTGAGGCCGGGGCGCGGGCTCGAGCGCGAGCGGGCGCTCCTCGAACAGCTCGTTGCGGCGCACGAAGCTCAACAAGTAGGGCTTCAAGACCCTCAGCTGCGAGCGGTAGCAGAGCAGCGCCCGCCTCTTGCGCTGGACCTCCTCGGGGTGGAGGGGGAGGCTGCGCCAGCCCCCGCTCGCGCTCAAGGGCGGGCGGCGGAGCAGCGGGCGCGGGGGGCGCAGCTCGCGGTGCAGGCCCCGGCCCTGGGTGAACGGCCAGGGCTCGAAGTGGATCAGGTAGCTCATCAAGCGGGCTTTCGGCCCGTCGTCGGGGTCGGGGAGCGCCCGGAGGGCGTACAGCGTGAAGGCGTGCGCGGCGCGGTGGTCGGGGTGCGCGTCGTGCGGGTGGGGCAGGTACACGATCTCGGGGCGTTCT
>WFPR01000243.1 GCA_015487455.1 Candidatus Bipolaricaulota bacterium | reverse complement strand
TACGCGCTGCTCAACGCCATCTCGGTGCTGATCATCGCCTGCCCCTGCGCGCTGGGCCTGGCCACCCCGACGTCGATCATGGTCGGGATGGGCAAGGGGGCCGAGCACGGCATCCTCATCCGCAGCAGCGAGGCGCTCGAGCGGGCCGGGAAGATCCAGACGGTCGTCTTCGACAAGACGGGGACGCTCACCCGCGGCGAGCCCAAGCTGACGGACGTCGTGCCCGCCCCGGGCTTCGCGGAGGAGGAGCTTCTGCGCTGGGCGGCCTCGGCGGAGCGGGGCAGCGAGCACCCGCTGGGGGAGGCGATCGTGCGGGCCGCGCAGGAGCGCGGGCTCGGCTTGACGGAGCCCGAGGCGTTCAACGCCGTCCCGGGCCACGGGATCGAGGCCACCGTTGAGGGGCGCCGGGTGCTTTTGGGCAACCGCAAGCTCATGGAGCGGGAGGGCGTGGACGTGAGCGCCCTCCAAGCCGAGCTGGAGCGGCTGGCCGCCCAGGGCAAGACCCCGATGCTCGTGGCCGTCGACGGCCGGCCCGCCGGGGTGCTCGCCGTGGCCGACACCCTCAAGGAGGGCGCCAAGGAGGCCGTGGAGGCCCTGCACCGCCTGGGGATCGAGGTGGCCATGATCACGGGGGACAACCGCCGCACCGCGGAGGCGATCGCCCGCGAGGTGGGGATCGACCGGGTGCTGGCCGAGGTGCTCCCACAAGACAAGGCCAAGGAGGTCAAGCGCCTCCAGCAGGAGGGCAAGGTCGTGGCCATGGTCGGCGACGGGATCAACGACGCGCCCGCCCTCGCCCAAGCGGACGTGGGGATCGCCCTGGGGACGGGGACGGACATCGCGATCGAGACGGCCGAGGTCATCCTGATCTCGGGCGACGTGCGCGGGGTGGTGACCGCCATCGCCCTCTCCCGGGCCACGATGCGCAACATCAAGCAGAACCTCTTCTGGGCGTTCTTCTACAACACGGCGCTCATCCCGGTGGCCGCGGGCGTCCTCTACCCGTTCACGGGGCTCCTGCTCAACCCGATCCTCGCGGCGGCCGCGATGGCCACCAGCTCCGTGTCGGTGGTGACGAACGCCCTGCGGCTGCGGCGGTTCCGCCCGCCGGTCGTCTCGGGCCCGCCGGGGCCCTCGGGACCGCGGCGGGAGGAGGCCGTCGCCCCGGCCCCGGCGGCGGGAGCCGGAGCCGGTCGCTAGCCTCGAGCTTCGCTACGCTTTGAGTTGAGCCGAGCCGAGACCCACAGGAGGATCGCATGACGCAAGAGCTGCTGATCGCGCTGCGGAAGGGGGGCCTGGCGGCCCACCCCGAGGCCAAGCAGAAGGCCCAACGGCTCATCCGCACCGTCGTGGGCCACACCCAGGGCATCGAGAAGATGATCGAGGAGGAGCGCTACTGCATCGACATCTTAAAACAAATTGCCGCGGTGCAGGGGCTCCTCACGAAGCTGGCCAACACGGTGAGCGAGGCGCACATGAAGCACTGCGTGCGGCTGGCCATCGAAGAGGGCCACGGCGAGGAGATCATCGACGAGCTGATGGAGACCCTCAAGTACCTCCGGAGCGTGTAGGGTAGGGCTCCCGATCCGACATGGGCTGGCTTGACGGGGTGCTCCGCCGCCGCGCCTGGGTGCTGGGAGTGGCACTGCTGCTCACCCTCCCGGCCCTGTGGGCCCTCACCCAGCTGGAGGCGGAGGACACCTACGACAGCTGGTTCCCCGCCAGCGACCCGGCGTACCGCTTCTACAAGGAGTTTCAGAAGCGCTTCGCCAACGACATGTTCTTCGTCGTCGTCTTCCGGGACGAGGACCTCTTCGCGCCCGAGACTTTAGATCTGATCGCGGAGCTCACGGCCCGGCTGGAGGAGCTGCCCTACGTGCGGCAGGTCACGAGCCTCACGAACGTCGAGTACCTGCGGGGCGAGGAGGACGCCCTCGTGGTGGAGCCCCTGGTCCCCGAGGGCGCCGCCCTGGACCCCGCCGAGGTGCGCGCCCGGGCGCTCGCCAAGCCCCTGTACCGGGGGGTGCTGATCTCGGAGGACGGGACGACCACGGCAATCTTAGGGGAGCTCCAGCCCGTCGTCTCCATGAGCCAGGAGATGGAGCTGGTCAACGCCCTCAAGGCCCTGGTGCGCGAGTACGAGGCCAAGACGGGCAAGCGCTTCTACCTGGGGGGCTACCCCGTCCTGGACGCCGGGATCATGGAGGCGGCCGAACGGGACGGGCTCACGTTCCTCCCGCTCACCGTCGGCGTCGTCTTTGTAGTGCTGTGGTTGGCCTTTCGCCGCTTCGCCCCGGCGGCCTTGAGCTTCCTGGCCGTGATGATCGCGCTTGCCTGGACCTTCGGGCTCTACGCGGGCCTGGGGAACGCCTACAGCGTGCTCACGAGCATCCTGCCCGTGATCTTGATCGCCATCGGGATCGCGGACGCCGTGCACATCCTGGTGCACTACTACGAGGAGCTCGCGCGGGGCCACCCCCGGGGGGAGGCGCTGCGGCTCACGATGCGCAAGATGCTCCGGCCCTGTCTGTTCACCACCCTCTCCACGGGGGCGGGCTTCCTGAGCTTCCTGGGGAGCGAGATCCCCATCGTGCGGCTGACGGGGCTGTTTGCGGCCATCGGGATCGCGTTGGCCTTCGTGCTCACGGTGCTGGTCCTCCCGGCGGCCCTCTCGTACTTAACAGCCCCGCAGCGGACCGCCCAACGCCAGACCCAAGGGCCGCTCGCCCGCGTGCTGGGCGGGCTCGGCCCCTGGACGGTCCGCCGCCCGCGGGCCGTGCTCGCGGGCTCCGCCGTCGTCCTGGGGGTCGGGCTTCTGGGGCTTTCGCAGGTCAGCACCGAGACGACGAACCTGCTGCTCCTCAAGGAGGGCCACCCCCTCCGGGAGAGCTACGATTTCATCGAGCGCAACCTCACCGGGCTGAGCAACCTCGAGATCATCGTCGAGGGGGAGCGGGACGCGCTGCGCACGCCCGCCCTACTCCGAAAGCTTGATCAGCTGAGCGCCCGGCTCCTCGAGGAGCCGAAGGCGACGAAGACGATCTCCGTGGTCGACTACGTCAAGGGGATCAACCGGGCGCTCCACGGCGACGACCCCCGCTTTTACACCCTCCCGGACACGGCCCGCGAGGTGGCTCAGTCGCTGCTGCTCTACGAGTTCGCGGGCGGGGACGAGCTGCGGGATTACGTGACGGGGGACTACAGCGCCGGGCGGCTTACGGCGCTCTTTCGCACCATGTCGAGCCGCGAGTCGGCTGCCCTGCAGGCCCGTGTGCTCCAATACGCCCAAGAGCTGGGGCTGCCCGTGAAGGTGACGGGCACGATCGCGCTCATCGAGGCGATGGAGCAGAAGGTCACGCTCAGCCAGGTGCGCAGCATCGGGATCGCCCTGCTGCTCATCACGGGGCTGATGGCCCTGCTGCTCCGCTCCTGGCGGCTGGGGCTGCTGAGCCTGGTGCCGAACGCGCTCCCCATCGTCCTGATGTTCGGGGTGATGGGGTTTGCGGGCATTCCCCTGGACGCGGCGACCTCCATCGTGGCCGGGCTCGCCTTGGGGATCGCCGTCGACGACACGATCCACTACCTCACCCGCTTCCGCCGCGAGCTGCGCGCCACCCGGAGCTACCCGGAGGCCATTCAGCGCACGACCCGCACCGTGGGCCGGGCAATCGTCTTCACGTCCGTGATCTTGTTGGCGGGCTTCAGCGTGCTCCTGCTGGGGACCTTCAAGGGGACCACGTACTTCGGGCTGCTGATCGGGATGACGATGGCCTTCGCGCTGGTGGGGGACCTCGTGCTCCTGCCCGCCCTGCTGCTGGTGTTGAGGCCCCTGCGCGAAGACTCCCCCGTCCCCTCCGCCGTCCCGGCCTCCAGGGTCGGCGCCTAAGTGTGAAGTGTGATGTGAAGTAGCGAGTGGAAGCCTGACGCCCGTCATTGACAGGGGAGGCCCCATCGGATTTAATGGGTGTGCCATGGGAGTCCAAGCTCGGGGTGAGTGTCCACGCCGAACGGGGAGCTTGGGCCTGATCGTCGCCGTTTTGGCGATGATCGTCGTGCCCTACGCTCAGGGGACGTCCCCGTGCGCCCCGATCCTCGCCGGGCCCGAGCCCGGGCCGGGCGCGTCGGGCACGACAACGGGCTCGATGACGCTCCCCGAGGGGCCGGGCTGCAACGCCGAGACCCACGCCAGCCTCACCCTCGCGATGACCTGCGCCTTCTGCGGCGCAACGCTCCTGCCCGGCAAGCTCCTCCCGCCCGCCACGACGGGGGAGCTCCGCTTGGGCCCTCGCGCCTCCCTCCAGCGTCCCCAGGGCCCGCTCTCCCCGCCCTGGCGCCCACCCGCCTAAATCGCCTCACCAGCCCGCACGAAGATATCATCGGCCGAGGCCGAGC